>NZ_JBSFVY010000039.1:14147-77478 GCF_053592555.1 Streptomyces sp. NPDC002643 | reverse complement strand
GCTACGAACGCAAGGCCGAACACTTCCTGGCCTTCACCGCCATCGCCTGCAGCCTCATCTGCTACCGCAGACTCACCAAATGAGACGACGCCTTAAGGCACTGGGGGAGCTGAACCCGGTCGCGATGTCGATCATCACCAATGTCTTCACCGACCCCCGTGAACGCGCCCGCGCGATCGGGGTGTGGGGCGGTGTGGTCGGGCTCTCCTTCGCCGCCGGGCCGCTGATCGGCGGGCTGCTGGTGGACTCGGTCGGCTGGCGCTCGATCTTCTGGATCAACCTCCCCGTCGGCCTCGCCGCCCTCCTGCTGACCTGGCGTTACGTCCCCGAGTCCCGCGCTCCGAAGGCCCGCCGCCCCGACCCCGTCGGACAGCTCCTGGTCATGGCGCTGCTCGGTTCGCTGACGTACGCGATCATCGAGGCGCCGACGGCCCCGGCGGCGGAGGTGGCGCTCTTCGCCGCCATCGCGCTCACATCGCTGGCCGGACTCCTCTGGTACGAGCCCCGCCGCGCCGAACCCCTCATCGACCTGCGGTTCTTCCGCTCGGTGCCGTTCAGTGGGGCGACGGTGATCGCGATCAGCGCGTTCGCGGCGCTCGGCGGCTTCCTCTTCCTGTCGGTGCTGTATCTGCAGAACGTACGCGGCCTGGGCGCGCTGGACGCGGGCCTGTGGATGCTGCCGATGGCCCTCCCCTGCTTCGTCTGCGCCCCGCTCGCCGGCCGGCTGGTCGGCAGCCGTGGGCCCCGGCTGCCGCTGCTGGTCGCCGGGGTGTCGATGACCACGTGCGGCGTCCTGTTCGCGGTGTTCGAGGGCCAGACCTCGAACACCACCCTGATCCTCGGCTACGTCCTGTTCGGCCTCGGCTTCGGCTTCGTGAACGCGCCGATCACCAACACGGCGGTCTCCGGTATGCCCCGCGCCCAGGCGGGCGTCGCGGCGGCCGTCGCCTCCACCAGCCGCCAGATCGGCCAGACCCTCGGGGTCGCGGTGATCGGCGCGGTCCTGGCGGCGGGCGTGGGCACGTCCTCGTACGCCGACGCGTTCACCTCGGCGGCCCGCCCCGCCTGGTGGATCATCACCGGATGCGGCCTGGCCGTACTCGCCCTGGGCGCGCTGACGACCGGGGCCTGGGCCCGGCGGACCGCCGATCGGTCGGCCGGGCGGCTGGCGACGGCGGACCGGGCGGACGTCCGGGACGGCGCGGCGGTCGGCCCGTAGCACGGAGCCCCCAAGCCGAGGCTGCCCCGCCCGTGGGCCTGATCGACGACACCCGGGTTACGACCACCCCGCCTGACGATCCGCGCGCACCGTCCTGCCGTCGCGTACCCATCACGGCCGTGGCCGCGTCGGCTGCTCTTCGGAGAGGGCCCGGGATCGGTGTTCGCTGGGCGACAGCCCGTACACGGCGCGGAAGGAGCGGGTGAAGTCGGAGGGGCGGGGGATGCCCCAGCGGGCGGCGACGGTGTGGATGGGGGTGGCGCGCAGGGCGGGGTCGGCGAGGTCGCGGTGGGTGGCTTCGAGGCGTCGGCGGCGGATGAAGGCGCCGACTGTCTCGCCCCGGCTCTGCTGTTGGAAGACGCGGTGAAGATAGCTGAGCGAGATGTGGTGCGCGGCGGCGATGGCCGAGGGGGTCAGTTCGGGATCGTGCAGGTTCTGGCCGATGAAAGCCCGGATGCGTCGCGCCATGACCAGTTGCCGGGTCTCCGGGGGCAACACGGCCTCGGCCTCCAGCAGATGGGCGCACCAGGCCGACACCATGTCGAGCACGACCGTGCCGAGGCGGGGCCCGTCGGCCGGCTGGAGGAAGTCGGCCTGCCGCTCCAGTCCGGCGAGCAGGTCCGTCAACAGCATGCCCGGCCCGGTCCGCTCCGGCACGTTGCGGCACAGCAACTCCCGTACTCGGTGCGTCGGCAGGGGAAGCAGTTCCTTGGGCAGGTCGACGCCCACGCCCCGCAGGACGCGGCCGGGACGGAGGTCGCGGGGCTGAAGGTCGTACGGCTGTGAACTGTCGGCCAGGTGCAGGCTGCGCGGGCCGAAGACACCGGACCGTCCGGCGTGGTCGAGCGCCATGTCTCCGGTCACCATCAGCGTCAGGTGATACACCTCGGGGTCGTGTCGGCGCACCAGCTTCTGGCTCCGTCTGAAGCGGGTCGGCAGGAACGACGTCGGCCACAGCGTCACCTGCCCCAACCGCATCACGCGCCCTTCCGTCCAGAAGTCGGCGCTGTGGGAACTGATGACTTCGCAGGGTGACCGGGTCTCGCAGACGATGGTCCGCCACTGCTCGAATCTGTCCCCGGCCGGTACGTCCTCGCTACGGAAGACGGTCCCGATCATTGTGTTCCTTTTCCGCCGGACGATTTTCGCCAACATCCTCGCAAACATCGTCGCGAACAGCGGGCACAGTGGCACAACTCATCGCCCTACGTGCCCTGTTGATGTTGCTCTTGCGCCACACTGCGCACGGGCCGTCACCCGCGAGCGGGCCATCGGCCGGAAGCGGACCGTCGACCGGAATCGACTGGAGACGTCATGCTGGAGATCAACACAAGCAAGGTGACCCGCTGGGATCAGCACGGACGCGAGCACACCGTGCGCGTCCAGCGCTCGGGAGTGCAGCGCACGATCAGATGCGACACCTGCGGCTGGCGCAAGGGAGCCCAGTTCCTGCCCTGGCTGAAGGCCGAGGAACATCTCGCCGAGGCCCACCAGGCGACGGTGGACCCGAGCACGACGGAATCATGATCCGCCGGGAGCGGGTTCGAGTCCCCCGCCCCGTCGAAGCCATTTGGCGGAGGAACGATTTCACCTGCGGAAGTGTGGTGGCCCCTCCGATGGTGGGGGGTGGGTGAGCTGCACGGGACAGTCGTCGCGATACGTCATCCACTTCCGGGCGGCGGTGGTGAGGGCAGCCCTGTGGGGCATCGGGCGTGTGCGCTCCCAGTTCTCCCACGCGCTGTGGACGGTGCGCGCGAATGTCGTGACGGTGGCAGAGTCGGCCGCACGGTATGAGGGGACCTGCCAGGCGATCGTCTCGGCCTGCTCCGGTGTGTGGCCGGCGGCGATGAGCCGGGGGATCGTCAGGGCGGTGTCCGCCCACGCGGGGGCGGGGCAGGAAAGGGCCCAGTCCAGGAGCAAGAGGTTGCCACCGGGGACCACCAGCATGTTGTGCGGGGACATGTCCGTATGGGCGAGTCCTCGGCCCTGCAGTCCGGGCGGCACGTCCTCGGGCAGGAACTCGGTCCACCGTGTGTGAAGCGGCTTTTTGTTCAGTGCCTCGGGCCACGGCGCCTCGGACATGACGGTGAGTGTGCGCACCAGAGGGGCGAGATCGTCGGACCCTGGGGTCAGGTCCGGGTGCCGGCCGTCGATGTACTCGTACCCGTAGAGCAGCCAAGCGCCGGCGTCGACCTCCCACAGCACGGCGGGCGCGAGGGGTGCGCATCGCGTGACCCGGGCTTCGTGGCGGTACACCCATGCCTGTGGGTCGTCGTGCCGGGTGCCCTTGATGAACACTCGACCCGATGGTGTGTGGATGGTGCAGGCGAGACGGGACATGACGCCGTGCGGCGCGGTCTCGGCCGTTGCGACCGGACCTGTGCGCCGTTCGACGGCGGCCCGGGTCGGTGCCGGTAGGTCATGCCATTCGATGCGGTCCACCGCGGTCTCCAGTGTCGGGTCGAGCGAAACGGGAAGGCCCCCGGCCTGACCACAGCGTGGCACAGGCCGAGGGCCGGTCAGGGGGCGACGGCTACGGGTGGTTCGGGCTGTCCGAGCAGTTCGCGTGGCACTGCGAGCAGTCCGCGAGGTCCAGCTCGGGCCAGAACTCCATGTCGATCTCGTACCCGGCGAGGGTGATCGCGTCGACGGTCCGGGCGCGCAGCGCCTTGCCTCCGCCGTGCTCCTCCTTGTCGAGGAACCCGGGCTGGTGGTGCAGGAACCGGCCGAACGTCTTCTCGCAGAACTCCTGGTACGCATTGGTGTGGAGCAGGAAGGCGTGCCAGAAGTCGTCGACGAGCGGCGAGGGGCTGAGCGGCCGGTCGGCGTAGTCGCAGGCGGCGAGGAAGGCAAGCATCTGCCCGACGCCTCGGTCCGCCTTCTCCTCGGTCAACTGCGGGAACTTGTCGGTCATGTTGGATACGAGGGTTGCCCGCATCTCTGCTCCGAGCAGCCTGCGCACGTCGCTCGTCGGGCGTTCCTGCATCGTTGTCATGTGCGTTGCCTCCTTGAGTGGGTGGTGCTGCGGACGTGCGTGGTGCGTCCCGCCCGCCCCCGATGAGCTCACGGGGTGCAGGGGCGGACGGGAGTTGTCGCCCGCTACGGCACGCGGACGACGCCTGCCGCCCAGCCGGTTCTGGGGAGGCCGACGACAGGAACTCAGCCGCCCGGTTCAGCGCGGGCCTCGCGCCGTGTCCGGTAGTACTCCGTCTCCAGGGCGTCGAGTTCCGGGCACTGGCCCGTGGACTTCCCCTCCTTGTCGCGGTACTTCCGGCACTCCAGGCATGCGGCGCTGTGCGCGACCATCACGACGTACGCGGCCTCGACCGGGGGGCGGGCTCACGCGCGCTCACCTCGCGACCGGGCGTTGGCCGCTGCCACGCTCGCGCTCAGGGCCTCGGCGCGGGTGAGGCACCGGAGGCCGCCCGGCTCGGCGTCCCACTCCAGGCCGCCGTCGACCGGCCGCAGCTGCACGAACGGGCCCACGAATCCCATGACCCTGCCGACTCGTCTGACGGCGGTGTCCTCGACGGTGTCGCCAACGGCCGGCGCGTACACGGTCACCGCCTCTGCTTCCGGCGCGGCGGGTGATGGCGGCGGATCAAGACGTTCATGTCCGACACCCGCGACCAGTCGCCCTCCGCGCGGGCCTCGGAGCGTTGCCGGACCAGGGCGGCACACGCCTCACAGTCGGCCGGCGGCTTCGGCTCCTCAGGCGGAAGGCCAAGGAGGGGCGGTGGCCCCATCGTGGTCTGCCGGGGCGGGCGGGTGGTAGAAGTTGTCAATGTCTGCGCTCCTCTACAGCGTGGGCCGCGCCCCGGGGTGTTCACGCACCGCCGGGGTTTGTCATACGTGCCGACGCTAGGGACTGGCGCTCGCAGCCGCCACGAAGTTGCACCGAATTACACGGCAATTGAGGTGCAGAGGTCGTAGCCAGTACGCGCCCTTGACGGTGAGACTCCAGAGCATGACGGTGGTGTAAATCACTGCAACCAACTAGCTCGGAAGGCCAGCCGTCATGAACATTCGGTTCGTTGGGATCGACCCCGACACGGACGACGATGGATGCCCAACGGTATGGGTGGACACGGATACGGCAGACCTGCTGATCCAGAGCTACAAGGCCGACGAGGAGTCAACTGTGCGCTGTGACGAGCTGTCTCCGGCACGGGCTCCGATCCCGCCCACCGAAACCGTCATCAGGGTTCCCAAGCGGATGATTCCGATCATCAGGAAGGCGTGCGATGAGCTCGATCCCGGAGTTCGATGAACTCCTCGCCGGCACAGAACAGTCGGCGGTCCACCTGGAGATGCGGGATGTCTACTACAGCAACCCTCGCTTCGAGGCCTGGCAGCAGGGGCAGCGCACCAACTGGGATGACCGCTCTTCCTGGTGGCGACCCTTCCACCAGCAGATCGCGAACGCCGTCGCCCGAGGTGTGCTTGTCCGGCGTGCCAGGATCGTCTCGGAGCCCGTGACCGACTACATCCGCTGGGAGCACTACGTCACCCGGGCCAACGTCGAGGCGGGCGAGGAAGTGCGGTGGCTGCCCCGGCAGCACACGGCGGACCTTCTGATGCCCGGTTGTGACTTCTGGATCTTCGACGACCGGCTGATCCGCGTACATCACTTCTCAGGCGACGGGGCCTGGGAGGCCAAGGAACTTCTCGACGATCCCAGCATTGTGCGGATGTCCTCTGACGCGTTCGAGAAGATCTGGGAGCGCGCCATCCCGCACGACGAGTACGAGGTCAAGTAACCCGACATGCCCCTCTTTCCCACGTCCAGCATGCAGGAAGCGCGCGCAGCTCTCGCGGGGCGCCTGCGAGAGCTGCGGCTGGACGCAGGCATCACCGGTAAGGAACTGGCGAAGCGCTGCCGCTGGTCCGTCGCCAAGTCGTCCCGGATCGAGAATGCGGTCACGGCCCCGTCGGACGCGGACATCCGGGCCTGGTGCTCGGCCTGCGACGCGGGAAGCCAGGCCGAGGACCTGATCGCGGCCAACCGGCAAGCCGACTCCATGTACGTCCAGTGGAAGCGGCTCCAGCGCACCGGCATGAAGCACCTTCAGGAGGCATCGACGCCCCTGTACGAGCGCACCCGTCTCTTCCGCGTGTACGCCTCCCATATCGTCCCCGGCTACCTGCAGACGCCCGGCTACGCGACCGCCCTCATGGGGACCATCGCGGCGTTCCGCGGCACTCCCGACGACGTGGGCGACGCGGTCGAGGCCCGCATGCGCCGCTCACGCGTCGTCCACGAAGGAGACCACCGCTTCGCGACGCTCATCGAGGAGGACGTGCTCCGCCACAGGGTCGGGGATACGGATGTGATGGCCGGCCAACTGGGCAGCCTGCTCGCCTCCATGGCGCTCCCGTCTATTTCGCTGGGGATCATTCCCGCTGCGGCCTCTCGGGAACAGATCATGTGGCCCCTGGAACAGTTCACGGTCTTCGATGACGTGCGGGTCCACGTGGAACTGCTCGCCGCGAAGGTGACGGTCACGGCGCCTGGAGAACTGGACCTCTACCTGCGGGCGTTCACGCGGCTCAGAGAACTCGCGGTGCACGGCGCCGAGGCGCGGACCCTGATCCTGAAGGCTATTGAGGCGCTGCACTGACCCCTCCGGGCATGACGAAGCGCCCCAGCCACGGCAGTGATGACCGTGACTGGGGGCGTTGTGGTGACGTTGTGGTGACTCAGATCGTGGCGTCGGGTAGCCGGGGCTCCACCCATGTGATCCGCTGCTCGGGGTCGTCGAGGCAGCCGTCGTGCTCGCCGAGGCGGCCCATCCCACCGGGCCCGGCCCGGCCGGGACCCCGGGGCGGGCCTCGGCACCCGCCGGCCCGGACGGCAAGCTGCCCTTGGGCATATCAGTCCTACCGGAGACTCATGATCCGCCGCGCGCGGGCCCCGGTCGTTCGCCCGTGGCCAGTCGGAAGCCCACGGGGTACAGCGGGCCGGGGAAGGCGCCGTGGCGGCGGCGGGTGCGGGTGAGGTCGCCGAAGCGGCAGAAGCTGCCGCCGCGGGCGACCCGGTAGGTGCCCATGGTCTGCACGAGATGGTCGTCCACGAAAGGGCCGCCGGGGTAGGGCACATAGCTGTCGGAGACGTACTCCTCGACGTTGCCGCCCATGTCATGGGCGCCGAACGGGGACCGGCCCTTCGGGAAGGCGCCCACCGGTGTGGTGGTGTGGACGCCGCTCTCACGGGTGTTGGCCGCGTCGGCGTCGAACTCCTCGCCCCAGGGGAACGCCAGCCCTTCGGGCCCCTTGGCGGCGTACTCCCACTCGGCCTCGGTGGGCAGCCGCCAGGGATGGCCGGTCACGGAGGTCAGCCAGGCGGCGTACCGGTCGGCCTCCTCGGCCCGGACCCCGGCGACCGGATGGTTCGCGCGGTCCCAGGGGCAGGCCCCCAGGTACCAGGTGGTGGGCCGGTGGTCATGGCCCGTCTCCCGCAGGAAGCGCGCGTACTCGCCGTTGGTCACCGGATACACGGCGAGCCAGAAGTCGGCGAGTTCGACGGTGTGCGGCGGGGTCTCCTTGGCGATCCACTCCTCCTCGACGCCCACGTGCGCCCAGGCGCGGGTGACCGGTCCCACCTCGCTCTCGGGCAGGCCGATCGGGGCGGTGGACGCCGGGACGTGGACGGTGTGCGGTACGAGGCCGATGCGGGGGTCGCCGATCAGACCGAGCAGGCTCCCGGCGGCCAGCCGGTCGGGCAGGGGGACGTCCGGGTCCTCCACCGTGGCGACGAGGCCCGCCGGGTCGGCGCCGTACGGGTTCGGGTCGGTGCCGTACGGGTTCTGCGCGCCGGGGCCGGACCCGGGCACGCGTCCGAACCGGCCCTCGCCGAGCCCGGGCACGCGTCGGGGCTCGGCGAGGTCGGCGTGCTCCTTGAAGTGGGGCGAATGGGGGACGTCGGCGAGCCTCACGCCTGGGTCTCCTTCGGGTCGGAGGGGGTGTCGGTGAAGTCGGCCGTCCGGTCGGGCAGCCCGGTCAGCCGATGGCCCCCGAGGCGCGCCTTCGCCTGCAGATAGCGGAGGTTCTCGTGGGTGACGTGCACACCGGTGGGGACGACCTTCTCCACATCGATGCCCAGGGTCCGCAGTTGATCCACCTTGTCGGGGTTGTTGGTGAGCAGCCGGATACGGGAGAGGCCGAGGGCGAGGAGCATGGCCGCGGCGTCGGCGTAGTCACGTTCGTCGGCGCCGCGCCCCAGACGCCGGTTGGCCTCGAAGGTATCGATGTTCTGGTCCTGGAGGAGATACGCGTCCAGCTTGTTGTAGAGGCCTATGCCGCGGCCCTCCTGCCGCAGGTAGACCACGGCGCCTCCCTCGGCGGCGACGCGTTCGAGGGCCTCGTCGAGTTGGGGGCCGCAGTCGCACCGGGCCGAGCCGAAGACGTCCCCGGTCAGGCACTCGCTGTGCAGACGTACGAGGGGGGCGGGGGCGGGGGCCATGGCGCGGGACGTCGTCGCACCGGGAGGCGGCGGTACGAGGCACACCACGTGTTCGGCGCCGTCGGAGAGTCCGTCGAAGGTCACCAGCTCGGCACGGCGTCCGGCGGCCCGGCCCAGGACGATGTCCACCCTGGCGCGGAGGGCCGCCTTGTTCGTCGCAACGCCCGTGCCACCGGACGTCGTCACGCCCGTCATACGGCCACCGTCAGGATCTCGTGGAGGCGGATCGAGGCGAGCACACCCACCGCGTCCACCGACCCGGGGGTGCGGCCGACCAGGGCGATCCGGCCGTCCCAGGCGGCGGCCACGACGCGGTCGCGGTCCCAGGCGAGCATGCAGGACAGTCCCTGTCCGAACTCGTCGACGACCCGGCCGGAGGCGAGTGTGGCGGCGCTGTCCGACCAGTCGATCTCCCAGGCGTACAGGCCGAAGTCGTAGGAGCCGGCCAGCACCACGGGATGGTCGGGGGTGCCCAGCAGGCCGACGCATTTGACGGACTCGTCCGGGCCTAGCAGGGTCTGGACGGCGATCGCGCGGTCCTGGCAGAGGGGGGCGCTGAGGTCGCCCTGCTGTCCGGTGAGCAGTCGGCCCACCTTCACGGTGTGGTCGCGTGAAGCGCTGGCGGCCACGGCCCCGTCGAGTTGGGCGACGGCGTTGACCAGGTTGCCGTGTTCCCAGAGGGTGACCCGGTCGCCGTACGCGCCGGAGGCCACCGTGCGGTCGGTGGCCGCGGACAGAAAGCCGGGGCGTCCGAGGGAGGTGAGGGACTTGACCGATCCGCCGTGGGCGTCCTGGGTGTCGATGACGTCGAGGGTGTCGGGGTCGAGTGCGACCAGTTCGCCGTTGTAGGTGCCGGCCACGAGGACGCCGCCGTCCAGGCAGAGGGACGGCACCGGCGCGCCCAGTGGCTCGCCCACCGTGCGTACGCCGTCGTGGGGTCCGCCCGTCCAGGCGATGACTCGTCCGTCGTAGGTCCCGGCGTAGATGACGTCGCCGCGTACCGCCAGGGAGAGAACGGGTCCGTCGGCCATCCGGCGCGTCTGCGGGGGCGCCGAGGGGTCGTCGGGGTCGAGGGCCACGACCGCGCCGGAGTCGCAGCCGACGAGGAGGTGACGGCCCTTGCGGGCGAGGGCGTTGGGGCCGTGGGTGGGTGTCGTCGGCGCGTGCAGTTCGGTGCCGTCCTCCAGTGCGAACAGGTGGGGTTCGCCCCAGAAGCTGCCTGCGGCGACGACGCCGTGGGCCGTGGCGACCGATCGCGGCCAGATCCGGGGGTCGGCGACCTGGCGGAGCCGTGTCCCGGAGCGGTCGTAGAAGTGGAGGCCCCCTTCGTAGGCGCCGATGACGAGGGTCCGGTCGTCGGCGGACCACTCCACGCCGCGCGCCGCCGACCGGGAGACCTGGAGGGAGGCGAGGGTCTTCAGCTCGGTGGAGAGCAGTTCGACCGTGCCGTCGTCCCGGGCGATCGCGAGGACCGTGCCGTCGTGCGACCAGGAGCAGCCCTCGATGGACGAGGCGTAGCGGCGGGTGACGGGCTCGGTGTCGTCGTCGGGGGCCGTCACGGAGACGAGGCCGTCCTCGCCGACGGTGGCGACCAGTCCCCGGGCGCTCACCGACGCCATCATGCAGTGCGCGGTGTGCGAGCCGATCTCGTAGAGGAAGGCCCCGGTGGCCGTGTCCCACACGGTGGCGCGGCCGTCCTCCGACACACAGATGAGCCTGCGCCCGTCGGGCATCCAGGCGACCGAGTTGATGTCGTCGGTGTGCCGTGCCAGGACGGTGACGAGGGTGCTGTCCCCGTCCTCGGCCACCCGCCAGACGGCGGCGGTCTTGTCGGCGGAGGCGGTGGCGAGGAGGGCGGGGTCGACCGGGTTCCACGCGGAGGAGTTGACGAGGCGTCGATGTCTGAGCCTGGTCAGGAGGACGGGACGGCGGGGTGTGCTGGTGTCCCAGACGATCACAGTGCCGTCGTACGAGGCACTCGCCAGGCGTAAGCCATCGGCGCGGAACGCCACATGGGTGAGGGGGGCGGCATGCCCCGACGGGTTCTCCGGCAGGTCGATCGTGCGCATAGTCGATCCCTTGGCCTTGGGAGCTGGGTCACTGGCTGGTGGCCACCGGCCGACCGGTGGCAGGCAGGTGGCCGGCCGCTCGCCATCTACGGGTCGGCGGCCGGCTCTACGGGCTGGTGGCCGGCTCTACGGGTTGGCGGCTTCGTATGTCGAGGACGTGGTGGCCGCCGGCGCGGGGTGGTCGGTCCATCGGGGCCAGAAGCGGGCCAGGCAGACGAGGGAGAGCGCCGCGGCCGAGCCGAGCATGACCAGGACCGCGGTGCTGCCCCCCGCCCGCTGCACCACCGGGATGAGCAGGGGGGCCAGCAGGACGGCCGCGCCGCCGATGAGGTTGAACAGGCCCTCGGCCCGCCCCACGAACTCGGGCGGCAGATACTTCACGATGATCATCGCCGAGACGGCCGTCATCGCCGAGCGCACGGTGAAGAACGCGACCATGCACGCCATGAAGCTCCACGGTGAGGGCAGCGCCATGACGAAGAGGGCGGCGGTCATCACCGTGGCGGACGCGGCCAGGACCGCCCGGGGACGCGTCCGCGCACGGGCGGCGATATAGACGCTGCCCGCCAACGCCCCCAGGTTGGCCAGCGCCTGTGCGGTGCTGACGCCGCCGGCGGAGATCTCCCAGTGGTCGCGCAGGTACCAGACCATGAAGGACAGCACTCCGATACCGCTGACGAAGTGCAGGGGCAGGGAGGTCAGTTGGACGTACCACACGCGTTTCTCGGCCCTGACGACGCGCCAGCCCTCGGCGATCGAGCGGGCCAGGCCCGGCCGCCGCTCCCTGGGCGTGGGCGCCTTGGCCGGGGGGTGCACGCCGATCAGCCAGACCACGATGGGCGCGAGGAACGTGGCGGCGTTGAACCACAGCAGGCCCAGATAGCCGATGAGTCCGACCCCGGCGGCGACCAGCAGCGGCCCGACGATGTTGGACGTCACGAACAGACTGCTGAGCACGGCCCGGGAGCGGGCCGCGTTGTCGGGGAACATGCTGGGCACGCCCGTGATCCAGCCCATCCGGTACATCTCGCCGCCGAGTTGGATCACCGCGGTGAAGGCGAACAGCAGCCAGGTGGCGGCGTGGTCCGCCAGCACCGCCAGGTTCAGGGAGACCGCGCCGACGAGTTGCACGAGCAGACCGGGGACGACGAACACCCTCGGGCCCCAGCGGTCGACGGCCGCCCCCAGCCAGGGGCTGATCAGCAGCATGGCGGGGGTGAGCGCCGCGAGCAGGGACATCGTGGTGAGCGAGCCGGTCAACTCGTAGACGAACAGGGGGAGCCCGACCTTGTACGCGGCCTCACCCAGGTTGTTGAGGAAGTTCCCCGAAGCGAAGACGACGAAGCGGCGGTCTCGCCAGGGGGCGGCCTCCACGTCGGCCGGAGTCGATGAAGTCATGTGCCCAGTCGATCAGTTGACGCCGATGTCGTGGTGGACGAGGGTGTACGCGGCGCGCCTGCGGGGCAGCCAGGTGTCCTCCAGTTTCGCGAACGTGCCGTCCTCCGGCGGCTTGTCCAACCGGTAGAGGGCCAGCAGGCCGGTGCGGCACCCGATGAGGAGGAGGGGTCGCCCGGCACCGTCGCGGACGATCCTCAGCGCCTTCGGGTAGTCGGGCATGTCCTCCATGAAGCCCACGAAGTCGTTGTCCTCGTAGGTGTACGCGGCGACCTGCATCCCGTAGGAACTGACGCAGACCAGGCCCTCGTTGACGACCGCGTTCTCGGGGGTGTTGGACAGCAGGTCCCGCCAGGTGCGGGTGACGCCCCTGCCGATCTCGATCTCCTTGAGACCGCCCTCCCCGACGACGTACACGAAACCGTCCTGCGCCCACATGCGCTTGGGGTACTGGCCCTGGTCCAGGCGCCACTTGGGTTCGGTCCGCCCGGGTTCGAAGACGGCGATGACGCCGTTGCGGGTGCCGAGGACGAGGTCGCCGTCCGGCAGATAGGTGCCGGTCCACACGGGCAGGTCGTCGACTTTCCGGGTCGCCAGGATCTCGCCGGTGGCGGTGCTCAGTTCCGTGGCGCGGGCGTTGCTCGCCACCACGGCCCGCGTACCGTCCGGGGAGACCTTGACGGTGTGCAGCAGGGCCTCCGGCAGTGGCGTGCGCCAGAGCTGTTCGCCGTTCCGGTCGCGGCGGAAGACCTGGCGGTCCCTGCTGATGCCGATCCATCCGCCTTCGACGGGGGCGATCCGGCGGGTGAAGCCGTGGCCGGTCACATGGTCGTCGAGGAGGTGGAGGGTGGGTCCGGTCGCGGACTGATGGACCTGGACGACCGCGACTCCCGAGTCGGTGGCGCAGTAGAGAACGGACGGGTCCTCCAGCGAGGGCTGGATGTCCCAGACGGCCTGCCGACGGAATCCCATGCCCTTGACGAAGGAACCGTCGGCGGTCAGCTTGACGATCTCGCCGTCCTGGCACAGCACGAAGACATCGCCGGCGGGAGTCACCGTGATATCGGAGAGCTGATGGGAGAAGCCGGTCACCGTACGCTCGATCCGCAACTCCCGCGAGGAATTGTCGAAGATATGCAGCTCGCCGTCGAAGCCACCGGAATACGCCCTTCCGAAGTCCGGTGAGAAGGCGACGAACTCCACATCGTCCCGGGCGAAGAGAACCTCGCCCTCCTTGGCGCCGTCCGGGGTGACGACGACAACGCCGTTGGCGATGTCGGTGTTCTCGCCCTCGCCGAAGTCCTGGGTGCACCAGAAGCGGTCGTGCCGGGCGTCGTAACGGACCCGGTGGATATTTCCTTCGTCCAGCTTCACATGGTCCGGGAAATTCAGGTCGGTGAAATCGCCGAAGCGCAGGCTTCCCTCTTTGTCCGACACCGCGTGGAGCGTCGGATGCTCGGTGCAGGCCCACTCCATGGGGCTGTGCCCGAACAGACCGGGACGGACCTCCAGTACGTCGAAGGTCTCCAGGTCGATCACCAGCATCTGGTGGTGGTAGCCGGCCGTGACGAAGACCCGGCCGTCCCACACACCGATCCCCCGGGCGCTGACCGGGGACGGCTCCTCCCCCTCGATCAGCGTGGCGGGGTCGCACACGGTCGCCGGGTCGAGGCGGTTCACCAGGTCCAGGGTGTCGAGGGACCAGCGGAACACGGCCCCCATCCTGTCCCGCCCGATCACCCATCCATCAGCCACCGTCAGGCCGTACAGCGGTCGCCCCTGCCGGACGCGGGGGGAGGAGCGCACCACCCTCAGTTCCTCGTCGAGGAGGTGGACCCGGCCGAAGGAGTCCGACGCCACCAGGCCCTCTCCCTCGACCCAGACGATTCTCATGACGCGATCCGTCAGCTCCACGACCGCCCTCTCCGGATTTCTCGCACAAGGAATACGGGGAATTCATATGCGCCGGCCCGGCCCGGGCCCATTCGAGGACGGGCCCGGGCCGGACGGTCGACTACTTGAGGTCGCGCACGTTGCGGCGAATCGGCTTCTTCATTTCGAGACACCCCCTCCCGCTTCCGACGACACGATCGATGCGCAATGAATGCATGCGCAGCGCATCGATGTTTCGACGATTCACCGGCGAACACAACCCCATGTCACGTGATGCACATCACAGCCGAACACGTTTAATGAAGGTGCGGGCGCGCGCATCTGCGAAGTCGAGGAGTGCCCTGGAGCACCACCGGAAAAGACGGCCGAAACGCAGCGCAATGGCCGGTATTCGTCGGCCGGATCGCCGAAACAATGACAGCCGCATACGCGTTAGACTGACTGGCAATTCCTTCCCACCGCATGACGGAGGCGGCGCCGTGCCCCAGGACATTCCCGCGCAACTGTGGAAAATGGCCACGACGACGGTCGGACTCGTATCGGTCCGGCACGACAGCGAAGTGAATGTCATGTCGGCGGAATGGGCCTACTTCGTCAACAAGGACCCGCTGTACGCGGCCGTCGTGCTCAGCCCCCGCTCCGCCTCGCGCGGACTCATCGAGAGCATCGGGGAGTTCAGCGTCACCCTCTGCTCGGAGGACCAGCCGGAGATCGCGGACTTCGCGGGCAGCTTCTCGGTGGAGACGATCGACAAGACCGCCAGCGAGCTGATCACCTTCGGTGAACCGCGCGCCGTGAAGAGCCCCTGGGTCGAGGGCGGTGTGGTCGGCCTGGAGTGCGTCCTGCGGGAGACCGTCCCGTTCCCCGTGCACACCATGTACGTCGGCGAAGTGGTGGCCGTCCACCTCCCCGAGGAGAACCGTCGCCCCCTGGTGAAGCACGGCGGGATGCACGCCCTGGGCGAACCGCTGCGACGCACCGCCGTCGTGGCGACCGCCCAACTCGTCGAGGACGAGGTGCTCCGGGTCGCCGCGACCGGCCCGGCGGCCGACGGGGCCGACGAGGCCGACGAGTGGCGCATCAGCCTGCTGACGCCCGACGGCGAGACGGTCGACCTCGGCCGCCACCCCTCCGCCGAGTACGGGGACTTCCTCGTCGACCTCCCCCTCCCCGTGGACCCGGCACGGCTCACCGGCGGCAGGATCAAGGTCGAACGCCCCGGCGCCCGGCCCGGTTACGCCCGCCTCGGCACGACCCTCCGCCGATGACCGGCGATCTCCCCTCAGCCCCTCTCCGGGTGGCCGTCCTGCAGGCCAGGGCGAAAGCCGGCGACATCGAGGGCAACGCCCGTCGCGCGGCGAGCCTCCTCGACACCGTCACCACACCCGGGGTGCGCCTGGCCGTATTACCCGAACTCCACCTGTGCGCCTACGACTTGGACGCCCTGACCGCCGACCGGGACGGCGGCACGATCGCGGCGGACGACGCGAAGCGCGTGGCCGACATACGGCTGGACCCCCTGGTGGACGCCGCCGCGCGCCTGGGCGTGACCGTACTGACGGGCGCGGCCGTCCGCAGACCCGACGGGACGCTGACCAACTCCGCCGTGCTGATCGACCCGTCCGCCACGGTCTCGGTGGTCTACGACAAGGAACACCTGTGGCAGTCGGACGAGGCCGCGCTGTTCACCCCGGGCCGGGGCGGCGACAGCGAGGGCGAGAGCGGCGGTCACGGTCACGGTCACGGCATGGTGCGGGTCGACGACTGGCGGCTCGGGCTGGGCATCTGTTACGACATGTCCTTCCCGGAGCACGCCAGGCATACGGCGCTGTCGGGGGCCCACGCCTACCTCTGCCCGAGCGCCTTCGCCGCCGGCGCCGAGCACCGCGCCGCCGTCTACCTGGCCGCCCGGGCACTGGAGAACACGATCTACAGCGTCTTCGCCAACCCCGTCGGCGGCCCGCCCAACCGCCCCACCGTCGGCGCCAGCGCGGTCTTCGCACCGGACGGGACCCTCATCGCCCGGGCCCAGCCCTCCGACAGCGAGCAGTCGATCGTGGTCGAACTCGACCCCGGCCGCATCCAGCGGGTCCGCGGCTTCCTGCACATGCTCGCCGAGGAGAAGTCCCGCCGACAGCCGCCCACTGCCTGACGCGGTACCTTCGACGACAGGATCGACGGGCCCTGTCCTGCCGCGACGTTGATACTCGCATTGGTGTCCGCGTTGCAGGTGAAGCCGCAGGAGGAACAGACGAACCCGGCTTGGCTCTTGCGCGAGTTCTTGTCGATCCATCCACACGCGCTGCACCGCAGACTGGTGTAGGGGGCGGGAACGTCCTGGACCCGGCCGGGGGCCTTGTGCTCTGTACGCTGCCGCAGCAGGCCCCAGCCCTGGGCGAGGATCGCCCGGTTCAGGCCGGACTTCTGCGCCACGTTCCTGCCGGGCCGCTCCACGGTTCCCTTCGCGGAGCGAGTCATGTTCCTGATGTTCAGCTTCTCGAACCGGATCAGGCCGTAGGAGCGGGCGAGCATGGTGCTGGCCTTCTCACACCAGTCCTTGCGCCGGTTCACCTCCCGCGCCTTGAGCTTGGCGGCCTTCGCGTACTCGGCCGCCTTCTCGGGACTGCCCTTCTTCGCCCGTGCCGCACGCCGCTGATGCTTGCGGACCTGGGCGCGCTCCTTCACGGTGAGCTGCGGGCAGTTCAGAGTGCGGCCATCCGACAGAGCCGCCGTGATCGTCACGCCCCGGTCGATACCGATGACCTCGCCCGTGCCGGGCGCGGGGGTCGGCTCGGGGATGACGGCGAAGGCGATGTGCCACTGCCCGTTGCGGAAGGTGACCCGGAACGTCTTCGCCTCGGGCGGTAGCGCGCCCTTGCCCTTGACGCTGAGGCGGAAGCGGACCCAGCCGCAGCCGGGCACCCTGACCTGCGCCCATCTGCGGTTGAGCTTCTGCACGACGACGAAGCGGCCCATGACCTGCTTGCCGGTCTTCGCGTTCAGCCTCGGCGACCCGTCCGCGTCGTACTCGGGTACGCGGTCGGTGCCGATGACCCGGAAGCCCTCATGACGGAACTTCCTGCGCCAGGTCGGCTCACCGAAGCCCGAGGTGAAGCGGGCCTTCCTGGCCTTGGCGAAGTCCTTGAGGGCCTGCTGCTGCACGTCGGCGTTCCCCGAGCCGAGCCACTCGTTGTCGCGCCGGGCCTCGGTGAGCTGGCGGCACTGCTCGACGAAACCGGGAGCGGACTTGCGCCACCCGCGCCAGTGCGCATGCTGCTCGACGGCGAGATTCCAGACGTACCGGGCGTGCGCACAGTGCGTGAGCATCTGCTCTTCCCGCGCGGGCGTCGGGTACATCCGGAAACGAGACATACCGCGAACCTAGCCACCCCGTTCCCCACCCGCGCACCCCTTCGACCACCATCACCCGCACGAGTGACCCCGATCTCCCAGCCGGCGTCCTTGGTGAGTCCGGTGGTTCGCGTGGTCATGGGGATCACTCCTTGTCCGTTGTCGATCGGCTCCGCCGTCGCGCGAGTGGGGCGCTCTACGGCTCCCCCGCCCGGCGGGCGCGGTGGGCGCGGACCTTGTTGCGGTTGCCGCAGTGCTCCATCGAGCACCAGCGGCGGCGGCCGGGGCGGGAGGTGTCGACGTAGAGGAGGTAGCAGCGCTCACCGGCGCACATGCGGAGGCGTTCGGCGTACGGGCCGGTGAGCAGGTCGATGGCGTCGCGGGCGACGGTGGATATGAGCTGGGCGCCGGTCGCCGTGCCCGGTGCCCAGCCCCGGCTGCCGTCCTCGTGGAGCGCGGGGGCGAGCGGCGGTGAGGCGGCGGTCTCGTTGACGATCCGGAGGTCGGCGGGTCCCGCCGCCTCGATGCCCAGCTCGGGCAGCCCGGCGCCATGGACACGGGAGACGAAGGTACGGGTCAGCGCGTCGCGCAGCCGCCGGGCCCGGGTGACGTCGTCGTCCGTGAGGTCGAGTGCCGTCGGCGTGGGTGAGAGGCGGGACTTCCCGGCCCAGTCCAGCAGATCGGCGGGGGTGTGCAGCACCTCGTGGCGGGCCAGGGCGCCGGGGCCGCCGGTGACGATCAGCTCCAGACAGAGGGCGCCGGGGTCGAACCGGTAGACGTTGCCGGAGTGGGCCCGCAGCGGGATGCCCGGCGCGGTGTCCGGCGCTCCGGGCACCGCCGACGCTTCCGACACTCCCGGAACGCCTTCCGGGGCCGGGGTTCTGGACGACGAGACCATGTAACCAATATAACCGGTTACATGACTGCCGCACTGCAATGGACACTCGTCATCGACACCCGGGACGCCCAGCCACTCGCCGATTTCTGGGCCACCGCCCTGGGCTATGTGGTGGAGGACCCCAGCGAGCTGATCAACCGTCTGCTCGCCGACGGCGACCTCCCCGAGGCCGCCGCGGGCGAACACGACGGCCACCGCGTCTTCCGCGGCTACGCCGCCGTCCGCCACCCCGACGACCCGTACGACCCCTTCACCGGTATCGGCAAGGGCCGCCGCCTCCTCTTCCAGGACGTCCCGGAGCCCAAGACCGTCAAGGACCGCCTCCACATCGACATCCACTCCGGTCCCGGCGGCCGGGACGAGCTGGTCGCCCGCCTGGAATCGCTGGGCGCCACCCGCGTCGAGGAGTTCGACAAAGGCCCGGCCGGCCATTGGTGGCTCATGCGCGACCCGGAGGGCAACGAGTTCTGCGTGGCGTAGCCCCAGCCAAAGGACTACGTCGCCGGCCAGGGACGCGGAGCTTCCAGCCCTCGGATCACCAGGTCCACGACCGCCGTGAACTGGGCCTCGATGTCGGGGCGCCGCCACTCGGGGGCGTAGCGGGGGTCGTGGAAGCGGGCGGTGGCGTGGAAGACGGCGAGGGCGACATCGTCGACAGTGGCGAGGTCGATGGCGCGGAAGTCGCCCTCGCGGATGCCGCGTTCGAGGATGAAGACCAACTGGCCGACGAGGTCGGCGATATGCCCGTCGACGACCGTGCTGGCCTCGCCCAGGAGCACCTGGTAGGTGGCGAACAGCTCGGGGTCGTCACCCGCCTTGTGCCGCTTGGCGGTGAACAGGGCGCCCAGCCAGTGCCGCAGCATCGTCGGAGGGGTCTCCTCCCGCAGCGTGGTGATGTCGAGGAGCATGCCCGTCGTACGGTCCAGCCACCGCTTGGTCACCGCCTCCCGCAGCGCCGCCTTCGTACGGAAGTGGCGGTAGACACTGCCATGGCTGACGCCGAGCGCGCGGGCCACGTCGACCACGGTGGCCTTGGCCGGGCCGTGGCGACGCAGCACCTCCTCGGTCGCTACGAGGATGCGCTCGGCGGTCAGGGTCTCGGAGGTCGCTGCCATGGGGGGAACCGTACCGGGAGAAAGGATCAGCGCTCACTGTCGAGGTGTGCCATCTGTGCCGCCGGGTAGCGGTCGCCCGCCGCCGCGCCGGCCGGGACGGCCTCCTCGATGGCCGCCAGGTCGTCCGCGTCCAGCGTCACGTCCAGCGCGCCGAGTGCCTCCGCGAGCCGGTCGCGGCGGCGGGCACCGATGAGCGGCACGACGGCCGCGCCCTGGCGGGCCGCCTGCGCCAGCACCCAGGCGATGGCGATCTGCGCGACCGAGGCCCCCTTCTCCTCGGCGATCTTCCGCAGCCGCTCGACCAGATCCAGGTTGTGCTGAAGGTTGTCGCCCTGGAAACGGGGCGAGAAGGACCGGAAGTCACCCGCCCCCAACTCCCGATCACGGGTGAAATGCCCGGAGATCAGCCCGCGCGAGAGCACCCCGTACGCGGTGATCGCGATACCCAGCTCACGGACGGTCGGCAGGATCTCGTCCTCGATCCCGCGCGAGATGAGCGAATACTCGATCTGAAGATCCACGATGGGCGCGGTGGCGGCGGCCCGCCGAACCGTCTCCGCCCCCACCTCACTCAGCCCGATATGCCGTACGTAGCCCCGCTCCACCAACTCCGCGATCGCACCGACCGTCTCCTCGATCGGCACATCCGGGTCGACCCGAGCGATCCGATAGACATCGATGTGATCCGTACCGAGCCGCTGCAGCGAGTACGCCACGAAGTTCTTCACCGCCTCGGGGCGCCCGTCATACCCGAGCCACTGCCCGTCCGGGCTACGCAACGCCCCGAACTTGACGCTGACCAACGCCTGCTCCCGCCGCGCGACCGGCGCCGCCCGCAGCGCCTCACCGATCAGCAACTCGTTGTGCCCCATGCCATAGAAGTCACCGGTGTCGAGCAGAGTCACCCCGGCTTCGAGCGCCGCATGGATCGTCGCGACGGACTCCGCCCGATCGGCTTCGCCGTACAACGCGGACATACCCATACAGCCGAGACCGAGAGCGGAGACGTGGGGGCCGGTGGTGCCGAGGGGGAGGGTTTGGATGGTCATGGGTCCACGATGGCATGACAGCTGACAGATTTCAATATCTGTCAGCTGTCACCTGTTATCTGTCAGCTGTTATCTGTTATCTGAAATCCGTCACCGCTCGACGGCACGGGTGATGTCGCGTCCACCGAACCGGCCCGAGGTTGTGCGGAAGTTCGCCGCCGCCGTCCCCGGCCCGATCGTCTGCAAGCCCGTGGCGTCCCCGATTCTCATCAAGGACGGCCGGCTCAAAGCCGTCGACACCCGACGCCTCACCCCGGATGACCTCGCCGATCTGCGCGGTGTCGAGACCACCGCCCACCCGTTCCAGGCATGGGTCGACAAGAGCCACGAGGACCGGCGATCCGACTACGGCTCCCTCAGGCACCATGCTCACCCATGGGCGGCTGATCCTGACCGCCGACAAACAGGAGGACGGCGGCGCTCAACGACTTGTACAGAGGTCCGCGACGGCGACGGCGACGAGGTCACCGCATCCCCGTTCCCGGTGCTCGACGTCATGCGTGCCTGGGAGGTGTGGTCGACGCTCACCCTCACCGCACCCGGCATCGAGCACCGCACCGGCACGGACGACGACGGCGGCCGGTTGGCCTGGATACTCCACGCCGACGGCTCGTGGGCCCGCGCCACCACCAGCCCCGGCACCCGTACCACGACCGTCCACCAAGGCGGTCCGCGCCGCCTCTACGCCCTGCTCGACGAGATCCGGTGGCGGTGGATCGAGCACGGCGAACTGCCCGTTCACGGGGCCCGGGTGACCATCGCTCCGGACGGTACGACCAACCTGACCCGAGGCGGCTGGACCATCACCCTCTGACCGGCAACGGTTTCGTCGGCGGCACGGGCACGGGCAGACTGGCATCGGCAGACGACGCAGGGGAGGGACAGCCCGTGGACGACGAGCCGTTGAACGAGTGGGCCGCACGCCGTGAGGGCCGCCGGCCCGCCCCTGGGGACCGCAAGGCCGTTCCCCTCGGCGATGGCCCCGAGCGGGGCGGGCACGTCGCCCCGGACGCCCCCCGCGGAATGCTGGAGTGGGACGGCCACCAGTGGGTCCCGAGCGGTGTGGCCGACGACCACGCCACGGCCTCGGAGGACGTGGACTCCCGGGGTGCGGCGGAGCGTGTACCCCTCCCACGCTTCACCGCCCTGCCACCCGCCCCCGAGCGGCCGTGGCGACCTACCGAGGTGTTCCGCCGCCCCTGATCCGAGCGGGGAGGCGGCCCTTCCATGCGCCACCTCCCCGCCGCCTCACCCCTGCCGCAGCGGCAGCGCCAGGTCCACCACCTGGCGGCCCTTCTTGAAGGTCCCCGTGAGCGTCGCCTTGCCCGTCAGCAGGTCGAGGGCGAGTACCCGGGAGCCGGTGACCGCGTAGGCGGTGTTCGCGCCGGTCCTGGTGGAGGTGTAGATGTCGAGGCCGGAGTTCGAGGGGGCGTCGAGGCCGAGTTTGCCGGTAGGGGCGAGGTTGCCGGCGTTGGCCGGGGACTGGATCGAGGTCTGGTCCTGGGTCGTGTCGAGGTCGAAGAGGGTGGTGGCCGTGGTGGGGACGAGGTCGTTGTTGGTGTAGGCGGCGCCCGTGACGCCCTGGGCGGTGGCGCCGGTGGTGGCGGGCGGGACCGGAGGGTTGGTCAGGGTGCCGTCGACGGCTGTGGTGCCGGCGGCCGGGGCGTCGGCGGGGTCGTCGAGGTTGTGGCGGAGGTTCTGCCCGGTGTCGCTGATCACCCGGAGGCGGTTGGCCGCCGGGTTGAAGTCGACGCCGTACGAGGTGCCCTGGAGGGCGACCGTGAGTTGCGAGACCTTGGTGGCCTTGGCGCCCACTTCGCGCAGGGTGTAGATGCCGCCCTTGTCGCCGACACCGTAGAGCTTGTTGTTCTGGACGCGGTAGTCGATGCCGACCAGCCTGGTGTCGCCCTTGAGGCCGCTGACCTTGCCGAGCGGTGCGGCGGCGCCGGGCTTGTCGACGCGGAAGAGGACGAGCCGCTGGTCGGCGGTGAGACCGATGGCCTTGAGGTTGCCGGAGACCTGGGTTCCGCGCCCCAGAACGCCGCCCTTCGCCTCGATGCCGGTCCCGGCACCGGAGGAATCGGACCCGGCCCCCACCCCGGACGGCGCCGACGATCCGCCGAACGCCCCCGCACCGACCGCCCCGACCGTTCCGATCGCCACCGCCATCGTGATGACGCCGATCACTGCCTGCTTACGCATGGTGTACCCCCGTGAAAGACACACGGCCCGCCCCCTGCGGGCCGTCTGCCCTGTCCTTCGGAGCCACGGGATGGGCGGATTGGTGGGTCGTGGAAGAAATTTCCGGGAACGGCGGATGTTCCCTCGGCGCTCCGTTGGACACCCTTCATCCCCTCTCGGAGAATTCGAGTTGTCGGCGCACAGTCACGCACGCGCCCGGCAGCGGGCGCCCGGCCCTCAGGAGGGCTCATGACCCTACGGATCGCCACCTTCAACGCCGAGAACCTCTTCCGTCGACCGAGCGTGTTCCGGCTCGACGACTCCGAGAAGCGCGAGGAGATCCTTGACGACTTCAACGAACTGGTCGGCCTCCTCGACAAGGAGGGCTACGACGCGGACGACAAGGCCCGGATCGCCGAGTTGATCGTGAAGCACGACGCGCACGACGCGGAGTCGGACGACCGTCCCTTCTCCGTCAACCAGCCCCGCGGCGGCGCCAAGCTCTACACGCTGGGCTCAGCGGGCGGCCCCGCCATCAAGGTCGTCGCCAACGGGCGCTCCACGTGGGCGGGTTGGGCCGAGATGACCCGTGAGGACCTCGGCTGGGAGGCCGTGGCGAACACCGCCCGGGTGATCGCCGAGGTGAACGCGGACATCGTCCTCACCGTCGAGGTCGAGGACCGGCTCACCCTGGACCGCTTCAACACCCAGGTGCTGGGCGGGGCCATGGGCCGCGAGCCGTACCCGTACAACCTGCTCGTCGACGGCAACGACAACCGGGGCATAGACGTCGGCATCCTCAGCCGCTTCCCGGTCGCCTCGGTCCGGTCGCACATCTTCGATCCAGGCGAGTCGGGGACGCGGGTGTTCAGCCGGGACTGCCCCGAGTTCGAGATCGAGGTCGGCGGCGAGCCCCTGTGGATACTCGGCAACCACTTCAAGAGCAAGGGCTTCGGCAACGCCGCCGAGAACGACAAACGCCGCAAGGCCCAGGCCAAGCGGGTGGGGGAGATCTACGAGGCCGCCCGCCGGCGCTCGCCCCGCGTCATCGTCGCCGGTGACCTCAACGACACCCTCGCCAGTCCCCCCGTCAAGCTCCTCCTCGACACCGGCCTCCGCGAGGCCATGACCCACGACACCTACGACGGCACCCCGGGCACCCACGGCACCGGCAAACGGGACGAACAGAAGCTGGACTACCTCCTGTTCAGCCCCGAGCTGTGGGAGAGGGTCCAGGCAGTGGCCGTGGAACGCCGAGGCATATGGGCCCCGAGGACGTTCCCGTCGTTCGACACGGTCACATCAAAAACCAACCAGGCGTCGGACCACGCGGCCCTCTTCGCCGACGTGGACATATAGACGTGGACATATACGTGGACCTGTAAACGCCGAGTCCCCCGGCCCCGTAAGGGGCGCGGGGAACTGCGCGACCAGCCACGAACAAACCCGCAGCCGCTCAATCACACAAACCAGGCAGACGCTCAGGCGCCCACAAGCCGCCCAGCAAGGTACCCCTCGATCTGGTCCAGCGACACGCGTTCCTGCTTCATCGAGTCCCGCTCACGAACAGTAACCGCATTGTCGTCCAGCGTGTCGAAGTCCACCGTCACGCAGTACGGCGTACCGATCTCGTCCTGACGGCGGTAACGCCGCCCGATCGCCCCGGCGTCGTCGAACTCGATGTTCCAGTGCTGACGCAGCGCCGCGGCGAGCCCCTTCGCCTTCGGCGACAGCTCGGCGTTGCGCGACAGCGGAAGAACCGCGGCCTTCACCGGAGCGATCCGGTGGTCGAGCCGCAGCACCGTCCGCTTCTCCAGCTTGCCCTTGGCGTTGGGCGCCTCGTCCTCGGTGTAGGCGTCGAGGAGGAAGGCGAGCATGGTGCGGCCGACACCGGCGGCGGGCTCGATGACGTACGGGGTGTACTTCTCACCGGCCTCCTGGTCGAAGAAGACCAGGTCCTGGCCGGAGGCCTTGGAGTGCGCGGTGAGGTCGTAGTCGGTGCGGTTGGCGACGCCCTCCAGCTCGCCCCACTCGCTGCCGCCGAACTGGAAGCGGTACTCGATGTCGGCGGTGCGCTTGGAGTAGTGGGAGAGCTTCTCCTGCGGGTGCTCGTACCAGCGCATGTTCTCTTCGCGCAGGCCCAGGCCGGTGTACCAGTTCCACCGCTCCTGCATCCAGTACTCCTGCCACTTCTCGTCCTCGCCCGGCTTGACGAAGAACTCCATCTCCATCTGCTCGAACTCGCGGGTGCGGAAGATGAAGTTGCCGGGCGTGATCTCGTTGCGGAAGGACTTGCCCATCTGGGCGATGCCGAACGGGGGCTTCTTGCGCGAAGCGGTCTGCACCTGGGCGAAGTTGGTGAAGATGCCCTGGGCGGTCTCGGGGCGCAGATAGGCGATGGAGCCGGTGTCCTGGGTGGGGCCGAGGTGGGTGGACAGGAGGCCCGAGAACTGCTTGGGCTCGGTGAACTGGCCCTTGGTGCCGCAGTTGGGGCAGTTGATGTCCGCGAGGCCGTTCTCCGGGAGGCGGCCCTTCTTCGCCTCGTAGGCCTCCTCCAGGTGGTCCGCGCGGAACCGCTTGTGGCAGGAGGTGCACTCGGTGAGCGGGTCGGAGAAGGTGGCGACGTGGCCGGAGGCGACCCAGACCTCGGAGGCCAGGATGACGGACGAGTCGATACCGACCACGTCCTCGCGCGACGTCACCATGTAGCGCCACCACTGGCGCTTGAGGTTCTCCTTGAGCTCGACACCCAGCGGTCCGTAGTCCCAGGCGGCGCGCTGGCCGCCGTAGATCTCGCTGCAGGGGAATACGAAGCCACGGCGCTTGCTCAGGCTGACGATGGTGTCGATCTTGTCGGCGGCCACGGTGCTCTCTTCATTACGACGACGGGCGACGAAGCGGTGCGCTCTGGGGGAAGCGGATGCGCTTCAGAGCGAATGCTTCAGGTTACCGGCGCGGGCTCCCCTCCAATCAAATCGGTATGCGTACGGAGACCGGCCAGAGGCGGACAAACGCCTTACCCAGGGCTTACCAACAGGCTTGTTGACAATCGTTTCCAGAAAATATGAAAATGACTGTCATGAACGTAGTACGACGACGACTCCTGATACCCGCGGCGGCGACCGCGGCCACCGCACTCGCCCTCACCACCCTCTCGGCCTGCTCCAGCGACAGCGCCGCGGCGGGCAACACGGACAAGTTCGACGTCGTCGCGTCGTTCTACCCGATGGCCTTCCTCGCCGAGCAGATCGGCGGCAAGCACGTCAACGTCACCAGTCTCACCGAACCCGGCCAGGAGCCGCACGACCTGGAGATCAGCGCCAAGCAGACCGCGCAGCTCCAGGAGTCGGACGCGGTCCTCTACCTCAAGGGTCTCCAGCCCTCCGTCGACGACGCCGTCGACCAGTCCGAGATCAAGACGAAGATCGACGCCGCCACGCTGACCTCCCTGGAGGAGCACGGCAACGAGGTCGGCGGCCACGCCGAGGAGCACGACGACGAGCACGGCGAGGAAGAGGGCGGCAAGGACCCGCACATCTGGCTCGACCCCGTGAAGTACGCCGAGGTCGCCAAGGGTGTGGGCGCCGCCCTGGAGAAGGCCGACCCGGACCACGCCTCCACGTACAAGACGAACACCGAGGCGCTGGTGGAGAAGCTCGGCGCGCTGAACGACCAGTTTGTCAACGGGCTGAAGAACACCAAGACCAAGGTGTTCATCACCACACACGCCGCGTTCGGCTATCTCGCCGAGCGGTACGGCCTCACCGAGGAGGCCATCTCCGGTCTCGACCCCGAGTCCGAGCCGAGTGCCGCGCGGGTCAAGGAACTTGAGAAGATGGCCAGGGCCGACGGTGTGACCACGGTGTTCTACGAGACACTCGTCAGCGACAAGACCGCGAAGACCATCGCCGCCGACGCGGGCCTCAAGACCGATGTCCTCGACCCGATCGAGGGCATCACCGAGAAGTCCCGCGGCAAGGACTACTTCTCGGTCCAGGAAGCCAACCTCAAGGCGCTCCAGCAGGCCCTGGGAGCCACATGACCTTGCCGATGAACGTGTCCATCCGGAGGAAGCAGGCATGACCGAGCCCGTCATCTCGTTGCGCGGGGTCCGCGCCGAACTGGGCTCGCGCACCGTCCTGCGCGGCATCGACCTCACCGTGCGCCGCGGTGAGGTCGTCGCGCTGCTCGGCGCCAACGGCTCCGGCAAGTCCACGGCCGTCCGCACGGTGATCGGCCAGGTGCCGGTGAGCGCCGGGGAGATCGAACTGTTCGGCACCGAGCGGCGCCGTTTCCGCGACTGGCGGCGCGTGGGCTACGTACCGCAGCGGACGACGGCCGCGGGCGGTGTGCCCGCGACGGTCACCGAGGTCGTCGCCTCCGGCCGGCTCTCCCGGACCCGGCTCGGCATCCTGCGCAAGGCCGACCACGAGGCGATCCGCCGGGCCATCGCCCTCGTCGGTCTGACCGATCGCGCCAAGGACTCGGTGAACGCCCTCTCCGGCGGCCAGCACCAGCGCGTCCTCATCGCCCGCGCCCTCGCCTCCGAGCCCGAACTGCTGATCATGGACGAGCCGATGGCGGGCGTCGACCTGGCCAGCCAGGAAGTGCTCGCCGAGACCCTCCGGGGCCAGGTGGAGCGCGGTACGACGGTGCTGCTGGTCCTGCATGAACTGGGCCCGCTGGAGCCGCTGATCGACCGCGCGGTCGTCCTCCGCGACGGCTGCGTCACCCACGACGGCCCGCCCCCGAAGGCCGTCGGCCAGCACGCCCTGCCCGGCCACGACCATGTCCACCCGCACGCGGCACCGGGCGCCGAGCCCGTCCGTACGGGCCTGCTGAGCTGAGAAGACGAAGGCACACGACCATGGAATTCCTCGACTACGCCTTCATGCAGCGGGCCCTGCTCGCCGCCGTGCTCGTCGGCATCACCGCCCCCTCGATCGGCATCTACCTCGTCCAGCGCCGCCAGGCCCTCATGGGCGACGGCATCGGGCATGTCGCCATGACCGGGGTCGGCCTCGGTTTCATGCTCTCCTGGTCGCCGGTGTGGATGGCCACGCTGGTCTCCGTCCTCGGCGCGGTCCTGATGGAGCTGATCCGCTGGTACGGCAGGACGCGCGGCGACATCGCGCTCGCCATGCTCTTCTACGGCGGTATGGCTGGCGGTGTGATGCTCATCAACCTCGCGCCCGGCGGCACCAACGCCAACCTGATGTCGTTCCTCTTCGGCTCCCTGTCGACCGTGTCGCAGGAGGACATCACCGCGATCTGCGTCCTGGCCGCGTTCGTGATCCTCATGACACTGGCGCTGCGCCGGCAGCTGTTCGCGGTCAGCCAGGACGAGGAGTTCGCGCGGGTCACCGGGCTGCCGGTGCGGGCGCTCAACCTGCTCACGGCGGTCACGGCGGCCGTCACGGTGACGGTCGCCATGCGCGTCGTCGGACTGCTGCTGGTCTCCGCGCTGATGGTGGTGCCGGTGGCCGCCGCACAGCAGCTGACCCGCGGTTTCGCGGCGACCTTCGCGATCGCCGTGG
This sequence comes from Streptomyces sp. NPDC002643, assembly GCF_053592555.1. Taxonomy (NCBI): domain Bacteria; kingdom Bacillati; phylum Actinomycetota; class Actinomycetes; order Kitasatosporales; family Streptomycetaceae; genus Streptomyces; species Streptomyces sp. NPDC002643. The sequence goes on along the minus strand of NZ_JBSFVY010000039.1, from coordinate 49,309 downwards.
CCATCGGGGTCTCCGTCACCATCGGCGGCACGATCACCTCGTACTACCAGGACGTACCGCCCGGCGCGACGATCGTGCTGCTCGCCATCGCCGCGTTCATGCTGCTCACGGCGTTGGCGACACCGCTGGCCAGGAGGCGGGCGAGGGCCCTGGAGGCGGCGAACGGGGACCCGGCGGAGTGTGTGATCACCAAGGCTGGGGCGGGCGCGGCGGAGGAGAGGGTTCCGGCCAGTCGGGGGTCCTCCGACGGGGCCGGCGTCTGAACGGGGTCCGGGCGGGCTGGCACAATGGCCCGGCAAGACCGCGATCTGAGGAGGCAACGGTGACGACCGCAGGACCTGTGCGAGGTCGTTCCACCCGGCAGCGGGCGGCCGTGGCCGCCGCCCTCGACGAGGTCGACGAGTTCCGCAGCGCGCAGGATCTCCACGACATGCTCAAGCACCGGGGTGACTCCGTCGGGCTGACCACCGTGTACCGCACGTTGCAGTCCCTCGCGGACGCCGGTGAGGTCGATGTCCTGAGGACGTCGGACGGCGAGTCGGTGTACCGGCGGTGCTCCACCGGGGAGCACCACCATCACCTCGTCTGCCGGGTCTGCGGCAAGGCCGTCGAGGTCGAGGGGCCGGCGGTGGAGAAGTGGGCCGACGCCATCGCCGAAGAGCACGGGTACGTCAATGTGGCCCACACGGTGGAGATCTTCGGCACGTGCGCGGAGTGTGCCGGCGGGGCGTAGGGTGCCCGGCGGTTGTTCGGCACTCGGGGTTCGTGCGGGCCACCTGGGGGCTGCGCCCCCAGACCCCCCATCGGCCTGCGGCCTCGTCCTCAAACGCCGGACGGGCTGAATTCGCTGCTGCTCGGCATCGGGCGGCGTATCGCCGTGAACAGTCTCGCCAGTACTGCTGAGCGGCCGTGGTCGACCGTGTTCGGGGCCACCGCGTCGACTCCCCTCTCCAGCCACTCGTCCCAGTGCGGGCGGTCCGACGCGGCGAGGCGGCCGTGGGCCTCTGCCATGTCGAGGATTCTGCGGCCTATCGCGGTCGGCATCGCTCGGCCGTGGTAGCTGTACTGGCTGTCTATGACGCCGAGGTGGACGACATCGGCCTTGCCTCCCGCGAGGGCTACGGAGATGTTGAGGAACGCCTCGACGCCGAAGTCCGGCGGCAGCGGGGTGCGCAGATAGCGGGTGCGAAGGGCGCGGAAGCCCGTGAGGGAGTTCGCGCCGTGGCCGCCGACCTCCGGGAAGAATCGATCCGTCAGAGGCTCGTAGAGGGTGAACGTGGTCGCCAGTATGGCGCCGGGGTACGCGTACTCGAAGTCGCCCAGCACATGGTCGGCCGTGCCCTCGGCGGCCATCTCCCGCAGCCTCGCGGGGATGTTGCGCTCCGTCGAGGTGAGGTCGGAGTCGAGGAAGCACGTCCACTCGGTGTCCACCGTCGACACGGCGAACTCCATGGCCGCGCCCTTGCCGAGCGGGCCCTCCAGCACCTCCGCGCCGGCCTCGCGGGCCCGGCGGGCGGTGTCGTCGGTGGACGCGCTGTCCACCACCAGCACCCGGTCGCCGGGCTGTGCGGCCGCGAGGGCCTGGCCGACCATCGTGGCGACCGTGGTCTCTTCGTTGTGTGCAGGAATCACGAACGTGAACAAGCGAACCCCCGTTGAGTGGAACGATCGCTCATGATCCTAAGTCGTGACCCCAAGGCCAAGTTGCCTGGCCGGACGCCTTGTTCGAGTGGCGGCTACGAGATGGCCTGCTGGTCCGGAGTGTCACCCTTCATGGCCAGGAGTTCCTCATTGGGGATGGCTCCGCCGAAGCGGCGGTCGCGGGAGGCGAACTCGACGCACGCCCGCCACAGATCGCGGCGGTCGAAGTCCGGCCACAGCACGTCCTGGAAGACCATCTCGGCGTAGGCGCTCTGCCAGATCAGATAGTTGGAGGTGCGCTGCTCGCCGCTGGGGCGCAGGAAGAGGTCCACGTCCGGCATGTCCGGGTAGTACATGTATTTCTGGAGGGTCTTCTCGTTGACCTTCGACGGGTCGAGACGCCCCGCCTTCACGTCCTCGGCCATGGCCTGCGCGGCGTCGGCGATCTCGGCTCGGCCGCCGTAGTTCATGCAGAAGTAGAGGGTGAGCAGGTCGTTGCCCTTGGTCTGCTCCTGGGCGACCTGGAGTTCCTTGGCGACCGACTTCCACAGCTTGGGCATCCGGCCCACCCAGCGGACCCGGATGCCGAGTTCGTCGAGCACGTCGCGGGTCTTGCGGATGAAGTCGCGGTTGAAGTTCATCAGGAAGCGGACCTCGTCGGGCGAGCGCTTCCAGTTCTCGGTGGAGAAGGCGTACAGGGAGATGTTGCGGACGCCGATCTCGACGCCGCCCTGGAGGACGTCGAGGACGCGCTCGGCGCCGACCTTGTGGCCCTCGGTGCGGGGCAGCCCGCGCTCCTTGGCCCAGCGGCCGTTGCCGTCCATGACGATGGCCACATGCTCGGGGACCAGCTCGCCGGGGAGCTTGGGCGGGCGGGCGCCGGACGGGTGCGGCGTCGGCGTCCTGTACTCGCGGCGCTGGCGCCCCAGAATCCCGCGTACCACCATGAGCTTCTCGTCTCCTCGCGTTTGCCCGCGTTTGCTAGGACTTTTCCACGTACCGAAGGGAGCGCAGCCCGCGCTCCAGATGCCAGTGGAGGTACGCGGAGACCAGTCCGCTCCCCTCCCTGACATACCGCGGCTCGCACGCGTCCGCGGTCTCCCAGTCCCCCGTCAGCAGCGCGCCGAGGAGTTCCAGGGCCTGCGCAGAGGGTACGACGCTGCCGGGCACCCGGCAGTCCACGCAGATCGAGCCGCCGGCCGCGACCGAGAAGAAGCGGTTCGGTCCGGGCAGACCGCACTTGGCGCAGTCGCCGAAGCTGGGGGCGTAGCCGTTGACGGCGAGGGAGCGGAGCAGGAAGGCGTCGAGGACGAGATGCGGGGCGTGCTCGCCGCGCGCGAGGGTGCGCAGCCCGCCGACGAGCAGCAGATACTGCTGCACCGCGGGCTCGCCCTCGTGGTCCGTGAACCGCTCGGCCGTCTCCAGCATGGCCGTCCCGGCGGTGTAGCGGGCGTAGTCGCTGACGATGCCGCCGCCGTACGGGGCGATGGTCTCGCTCTGGGTGCACAGCGGCAGGCCCCGCCCGACCAGTTCGCCACCGCGCGCGAAGAACTGCACGTCCACATGGGAGAAGGGTTCGAGCCGGGCCCCGAACTTCGACTTGGTCCGCCGCACCCCCCGGGCCACGGCCCGTACCCGGCCGTGACCACGAGTGAGCAGGGTGATGATGCGGTCCGCTTCACCCAGCTTCTGGGTGCGCAGCACGATGCCGTCGTCGCGGAACAGGCTCATGGGAGCCATTCTCGCCTACGGCGACGCCCGCCCGGTCACACATGCGGTGTTCCGGACGCCTTCAAGGGACCTCCCCCCGGCTGCGGGCGTTCTCGTACGCCGTCGCCGCGCGCAGCCGCTCTATGGTCGTCGCCGGCCGCAGTGCCTCGGGGGCGCAGTCCCACTCCCTCCCCCCGCCGACCGGTCTCAGCTGGACATACGGTCCGACGTGCCCCATGACACGGCCGACCTTGCCGGTGCGGGTGTCGACCGCGTAGGTGCCGATCGCCGGCCCCTTCGTGTTTCCGTTACCGCTCACCGCGGGGCCGCCACCGCGATTCCGGCCCTCGTGACGCCCTCCTGCCGCACTTTCTCCACCGCTTCCTCCGCCTCTTCGGCGCCCCGCGCCGACCTTCGTCCCCCGAGCCTTCTCCACCTACCTCCACGGTGCTCCCCGCACCCGCCGAATTTCACGCTTCGCATCTCATTGGTGACCTTCTGTGCCTAGACTCGGCAGGAGTCTGTCGCTCGTCGAGCGGGGGCGGAACAAGGCCGCAGTCATGGCCAATGGCTCACGTTCCAGGCGGAGTTGAGGGTGCGTGTTTCGGCCCCGGGTTCGCCTCCGGCGGCCATGTATGGGAAACACGCTAAGGACCTGGCTGACGTCGCATCAATTGTCCCTTGGGTCAATACCGTTGCCCTGCGGTGCGCGGCGACACGCCCGGTCAGCCCCCTGCCGGTGCCCCGGCCGCCGCCCCCGGAGGGCCAGCCGGACGACCACACCGAATTCTCACGAATACCTCACGGGAGACACCCGAATCCCCGCGTAACGCCCCTAGGATGCCCACCGGTTCCCCCGCTTTCCGACGACTCTCCGGCGCATCACCCGTCCTGGGAAACCACTCGGCGTGCAGGAGCGTCGAACGTTGCGTGAGCATCCGCTGTCCCAGCGGACCGAAGGCACGGAAGATGGGTCCCGTGGAGCTGGAATTCCGACTGCTCGGCCCGGTCGAGGCATGGCACGCCGGCAGACCCGTGCGGCTCGGCGGGCCCAAGCCGCGCGCGCTGCTGGCCGTGCTGCTGCTCAGAGCCGGGCAGGTGGTGCCCGCCGACGCGCTGGTGGACGTCATCTGGGGCGACGAGCCACCGGACACCGCGCGGGCCCTCGTACAGACGTATGTGTCGGCGCTGCGGCGAGCCCTGCCCCACGAGGCGGCGGACGCGATCGAGACCCGCCCACCGGGGTACCGGCTGCGGCCCGGGGTCGCGCGGGTGGACCTGGACGAGTTCGAGTCACGCACGGCCGAGGGCCGGCGGGCCGCCGCGGCCGGGGACCACGACGCCGCCGCCCGGCTGCTGCGTACGGCGCTGGCCCTGTGGCGCGGTCCGGCGCTCGGCGGTGTCGGGGAGGCACTGAGGAGCGAGACCGTACGGCTGGAGGAGGCCCGGCAGGCCGCTCTGGAGGAACGTATCGCCGCCGAGTTGGAGGCCGGTGGGCGGGAGGCGGAGCTGGTCACCGAGCTGACCGCGCTGGTCGACGAGCATCCGACCCGGGAACGGCTGCGCGGCCAGCTGATGCTGGGGCTCTACCGGTGGGGACGCCAGGCGGACGCGCTGGCCGTGTACGCGGAGGGCCGGACCGTCCTCGCCGAGGAACTGGGCCTCGACCCCGGCCCCGAGCTGAACCGCCTATACGAGGCCATCCTGCGCGCCGACCCCGCCCTGCTGGCCGTCACCGCCGCGCCCGCCACCACCGCACCCACCGACAAGACCCGTACGGCCGTGGCCGCTCCCCGTACCGTCTCCCTCCTCCCGCCCGCCATCGGGGACTTCACCGGGCGTGAGGAGGAACTGGGGTCCGTCGTCGCCGGGTTGACCGGCGAGCGGGAGGCGATGCCCGTCGTGGTGGTCTCGGGCACCGCCGGGGTCGGGAAGTCGGCGCTCGCCGTGCAGGCCGCGCACCGGGTGGCCGCCGAGTATCCCGACGGCCAGCTCTACGCCGAACTCCACGGCTTCAGCGAGCCCGTACCGCCCGCCGAGGTGCTGGGCCGGCTGCTGCGGGCGCTCGGCGCGGACCCGCCGGAGGACACGGCCGAGCGCGGCGATCTGTTCCGGAGCCTGGTCGCCGGGCGGCGGATTCTGCTGGTCCTGGACGACGCGGGCGGCGAGGCCCAGGTGCGGCCCCTGCTGCCCGGCAGCGCGACCTGCGGGGTGCTGGTGACGTCACGGGCCCGGCTCGGCGGTCTGGTCGGGGCCCGGCGCACCGACCTCGACGTGCTGGACGAGGAGCGGGGCCTGGAGCTGCTGACCAGGGTCACCGGCCCGGAACGGACCCCGGACGACCCCCGCGAGGAGACCGCCGCCCGGCGCATCGTCGAGCTGTGCGGCGGGCTGCCGCTGGCCCTGCGGATCGCGGGCGCCCGCCTCGCCACCCGACGGCACTGGACGCCCAGCGTGCTCGCCGAGCGCCTCGCCGACGAACACCGCCGCCTCGACGAGCTGGCCGTGGGCGACCTGGAGGTCCGGGCGGGCCTCGGCCTCAGCTACCGGGCCCTCGACCCCTCGGCCCGCCGCGTACTGCGCCGTATCGCCACGCTCGGCTCCGCCGACGTCGCCGTATGGACGGTGGCCGCACTCGCCGACACCACGGAGGACGAGGCCGAGGAGACCCTCGAACGCCTCCTCGACGCCCAGCTCATCGACTGCCCCGGCACCGACCAGGTCGGCCAGCCCCGTTACCGCCTCCACGACCTCGTACGCGTCTACGCCGCAGAACGCGCGGAGAGGGAGGACCCGGCCATCGACCGCACGGCAGCGGTGGGCCGGGCATTGGCGGCCGGTTTGTGGCTGATGGACCGGGTGACGGAAGAAGCCCCATCAGGAGTGGTGATCCTCCGCCACGGCTTCGACAAGGCCCATAGGGAGGGCTCCACTTACAACGAGGGGGTGGCGCCCCATAAGGGGCGCGGGGCTGATACATATGCGGCTCCGCCGCGTGGGCGCGACCAGCCACACACAACCGACCGCCGCGAACAAACCCAACAACCCTCCCCAGTAGGCGCCCGAACAACAAACCGAGCCCTGCAAGACCCCTTCGCCTGGTTCGACACAGAGGCCGACACCCTCACCGCCGCCGTGGAACGGGCCGCAGCCATGGGCCTCCACACCCTGGCCTGCGAGGCAGCGGCAGCGCTCTGCTCCTCCTCCTTCGCCATCAAGAACCGCTTCGACGCCTGGTGGCGCAGCCACGACGCCGCGCTGGCGGCCGCCCGCCGCGCGGAGGACCGTTCCGGCGAGGCCCTGCTGATCATCGGCCTCGGCCAACTCCGCTACGAACAGGACCGCATAGCCGAGTCCCAGGAGTACTTCCGCACGGCCGAACGCATCTGCACCGAACTCGGCGATGTACGCGGCCGCAGCGCCGCGCTCGCCGGACTGGGCAGCGCCTGCCGCGAGGTGGGCGAACTCCGCGACGCGGAGCGGGCGTTGGCGGACGCCGCCAAGGGCTTCCGGGCGGTCGGCGACGACACCGGCATCGGCGTCGCCTGCCGCTACGGCGGCTCCGTACGGCTTGAACTCGGCGACCAGGAGGGCGCGTTCCCGCTCCTCGACGAATCCCTCGCCGCATACCGGAGGCTCGGCAGCCGGCGCGGAGAGGCGCTGGCGCTGCGCACGCTCAGCATGGTGCACCGCTCGCTCGGCGCCTACGAGGAGGCCGCGCGCCTGGCCGAGGAAGCGCTGGAGATCCTGCGGGAGATCGGCGACCCGCACATGGCGGCGTACGCGCTGCGGGCGCGGGCCAAGGCGCGGATGCGGCTGGGCCGTACGCGGGAGGCGGAGGCGGAGCTGCGGGAGGTCCTCGATGTGTGCCGGGTGCACGAGGACCGCTTCGGGGAGGCGCTGACGTTGTGGACGCTGGGCGAGTGCGCGTTCGCCGAGGGCCGGTTGGCGGACGCGGACCGGCTGCTGACCGCCTCCGCCGCGCTCTGGGGCGTCCTCGCCCTGCCGCTCCCCCGCGCCCGCGCCCTGCGCGTCCTCTCCGCCGTACGGGCCGCCCTCGACGACGCCGAGGGTGCCGCCGCGCTCCGCGCGGAGGCGATGGCGGTGTTCACGACCTGCGAGGCCCGAGAACGGCTCGAACCATGGCCGCGGGCGTGAGTCGCCCCCCGGCGGCTCGGGGGCGGCGGGAGCGGAGCTGTCGCCAAGTGGGCCTGGGACAGCGGCCCTTGGGCCGGAGATCGGTGAAGTCCGCGTAGGGCACGATCAGCGGCGGCAGGCCGATCTCGACCCAGTGGGGCTTGCCGGAGGTGAGGTCCCAGCCGTCGTTCGGGATGCGGATGTGGTCGGAGCGGCTGTCCTTGTTCTGGCTGGTGATCTTGAGGACCTCCGCATGGCGGAGACGGGTGCTCAGCACCACGCAGTAGCGTTCCTTCCCTCCCTGGGTCTCCCGGTACGGGACGCGCGCGTGCCAGATCTCGCCGGGAGCGGGGCAGCGCCAGCCCTGGTCGAAGCCGCCGTTGTCCCACCACAGGACGGCCCGACGGCACAGGAGCGCGGCGAGCCCGGTGGCTCCGCTGACCGCCGGCGCCCGCGGCGGGGAGGCCGTACAGGACGGCGTACCGCTCGAAGGTCTGCGGCCGCAGCGGGGTGTCCGTGCCGGTCAGCAGGTGGGCATCGGCGACCGGCAGCGCCAGGAGACAGCCGACGACGACCCAGACGTTCAGCAGCAGATTGCCCTTGACTGCCAGGCCGAGGCAGGAGGTGCTGGTACGACGGGCCACCGGCACCCCTTTCGCCATTCCGCCTGTCGCGGAACCCTTGTCCCGGATCACCGAACATGATCCACGGGCGAGGTCCGGCGCGGGGTCCGTGGAATCGCGTACGCGGCTACGCAATCCCGGCCGCCAACAGAGGCTGGAAACGGTTTGCTGCGGACTTGCAGAGAACTTCCAGCGGAGTGCGGCATTCTCGTGGTTCTCGGGGGAACAACGGATCGGCCGGGCGACCACCGCCCGGCCGGTCGACCCACCGGAGCGCACGGGGGACGGACCGGTGGGAACGTGACAACAGTGGGATCGGAACAGCAGGACGGACAGGGCGAACGCCCGGTGCCGGGCCACAGACCGCCACTCAAGGGGGGAAGCCCCCGGGGAGGGACATCAGGGGATCAGGTCCCTCCCCGGGGCGCTGCCACGCACCCCATCGCCACCGCCGCACCCTGTGGAAGACGACCGATGCCTCCGATCATCCTCATGAGCGACCCCGAGGTCGCGCGCATCCCGGTGCGGGAATGCGGTGAACCGCTCGTGGATCTGCGGGAGTTGCCGTTCGTGGTGATCGACTCCCGGCAGGCCGACCCGGAGGGTGCCTTCGCGCACATCCGCGAGGGTGTCGCCTGGCGATTGGCACGTGCCGCCCGGCTGCTGCCGGACGGGCTGCGCTTCCTGGTGACCGAGGGGTACCGTCCGCTGTCGCTGCAGATCCACTACTTCGAGCGGTACGCCGCCGAGTTGCGGGAGGCGAACCCCGACTGGTCCGAGGAGCACCTGCGGACCCAGACCAGCCGTTCCCTCTCCCCACCGGAGATCGGCCCGCATGTCGCCGGGGCGGCGATCGACCTCACCCTGTGCACGGCGTCCGGGGAGGAACTGGACATGGGGACGCGACTCGACGCGAGCCCCGAGGAGAGCGACAACGCCTGCTACACGGACGCGCCGAACCTCTCCGACACGGCCCGCCGCAACCGCCGCACCCTGGGCGCCGCCCTCACCACGGCCGGCCTGGTCAACTACCCCACCGAGTGGTGGCACTGGTCCTACGGCGACCGCTACTGGGCCCTGATGACGGGCGCCCCCACGGCCCTCTACGGCCCCAAGAACTCCCTCCCCTGAGCGCCCCGCCCGGCGCGACGAACGTTCGTTCCAAACGAACCTCCGTCCCCGTCGCCCCTACCCGTCCCATCCCCGAGGGCCGCACCTCATCCCCCGTTGTCGCCGAGCGACAAACCCCGTAGCGGGGGCCGGGGGCAGCACCCTGCGGATGGGGCGGGCAGGGGTGGCGGGGGCGGAGATGTTCCGTACCGGGTGCGGCGCGCGTTCACTGCGGGTGCGGGAGCGCGAAGGCCGTCAGGAGGGTGTCGACGCGGATGCGCAGATCCGCGGAGTCGGCGCCCGTGACGGTGACGATCACGCCGCTCCCGCGCGACGAGCGGAGGAGATCGACGCGCACGCTGTGGATCGGACCGGAGAGGGCGAGGCTGTAGGCGGCGACCGGAGGCCAATGGCCCTCGCCGCCTTCCTCGCCCTCGTCGTCCGTCGGCTCCAGGGCGGCGGCGATGGCGGCCCAGTCGATGTCCTCGACGGAGGAGTGGTTGCTGGTGGCGTAGTGGTTGAGGAGTTCGACGAGCGGGCGTACGGCGTCGGGCCGGACACGGCCCCACAGGTCGTCGGGGCCCCCGGCACTCGCATACCCGTCCGCGTCGTCCGGCGGGGTGTACCCCGGGAGGCCCTCGCTCACGGCCCGCCGATCGTCGCGGGTGACGTGCAGGCCCGCCCAGAGGTCCAGTTGACGGACGGCGAACTCGGGGTCGTAGGCCGCCGTGGGGAGTTGGGGGACGCGTTTACGGCCGGTGTCGTCGAGGCGGTACGGGACGTCGAACGCCTCGTTCCAGCGGGCGAGCGCCGGAGCGAAGCGGGCCTCCGCCTCGGCCGGGTCGATCTCCAGGTAATGGGCGATCTGCTCCCAGGTGGCGCCCCGCTCCCGTTCGTAGGCCACGGCCCGGGTCAGCACCCCGTCCGCGGCCTTCACCAGCCCGGCCGCCTGGCTCGCCCGCCCGCCGGGTCCGGTGTCCATGTCGTTGCGCGTGCTCACCAGGCCCATCGCGCAGCCGGCGGCATCGATGGCCGAGGAGGAGAGGACGAGACGGGCCAGGGCCTCGCGGGAGAAGACGGCGCGGTCGGCGTCGTACGGGGTGGTGTTCGGGAGCGTCACGCGGGTCAGGGTCACATGGGCGGGCGGGGTGCGTCGCCCGGTTTTCGGCGCCCTTGCCGGCGGTGATCACCGGTGTACCGGGAAGTACTCGCGTGGAGTCACGCCGACGATGCGTTTGAAGGCGGCCACGAACGAGCTCGCGGAGGCGTAACCGACCCGGCGGGCGATGGATTCGAGGGGAAGGCCCTGGGCGAGGAGGGGCATGGCGGCGCGCATACGGGTCTGTTCGCGCCACTGGCCGAAGGCGAGGCCGGTGTCGGCGACGAAGAGCCGGGCGAGCGTACGGGCGCTGGCACCGACCTGGGTGGCCCAGGCTTCGAGGGGGCGGGGGTCGGCAGGGTTCACGGCGAGGGCGCGGGCCACCTCGCGGGCCCTCGGATCACGGGGCTCGGGGGCGTCGACGCTGGTCACGGGGACGGGGTGCAGGACGTCGAGGAGTACGGCCTCGGCGCGTGAGCGCGCCTCGGCGGTCAGGTCGGTGCGCAGGAGGTGGTCGATGAGGGCGCTCAGCAGCGGGCCCGCCTCGACGACCGTGGGGTCCGCCCAGTCGATCTCCGGGCAGCTCTCCGGGGCGATGTACGGGGCCCGCATCACCGTGTCGCCCGCCGCCGACTCGGTGACATGGGGGACCCCGGCGGGAATCCACAGCGCGAGGGTCGGCGGCAGCAGCCAGGAGCCCTGCCGGGTGGTGATCCGCAGCAACCCCTTGGCGGACCAGGCGAGTTGATGCACCGGGTGCCAGTGCCGGGCGTAGGCGGTGCCGCGGGGCATCGTGAAGTGGCCGATGAAGATGGCGGTGGGGTGGCCGCGGAAGCAGCGGTGGAGGGTGGCGGCGGGGTCGCGTTCGTCGCCCCCGCCCGGGTTCCGGTCGGCGCCCCGGCCGATGCCCACTCCCGGCTGTCCGCCCCGTTCCCGCTGTCCGTCTGGCGACATGGGACGGCAGCCTAGCCCGTGGTGGACAGCCGAGGGGCGGGCCTAGCGTCGAGGGCATGCCGATGAATCTGATCCACCGCAAGTTGTGCGGCTCCGAGAAGTGGGCGCGGACGACGAAGGAACTGCTGCTGCCCTGGGCGCTCGACGGTGTCGAACTGGGCTCGGACGTCCTGGAGATCGGCGCGGGCTACGGCGCGAACCTGCGCGTTCTCGTCGAACAGGTGCCGCGTCTCACCGCCGTGGAGATCGACGCCGCCACCGCCCGGCTGCTGGACGTCACCTGGGGCGAGCGGGCCCGGATCGTACGGGCGGACGCGGCGGCGATGCCGTTGCCGGACGCGTCGTACGACTCGGTGGTCTGCTTCACCATGCTGCACCACGTGCCGACGGCCGAGCAGCAGGACCGGATCTTCGCGGAGGCGTTCCGGGTGCTGCGGCCCGGCGGTGTCTTCGCCGGCAGTGACAGCCAGTACAGCTTCCGCTTCCGGATGCTGCATCTCCGGGACACGATGAACATCGTGGAGGCGGCGACCCTGCCCGCACGCCTGCGGAAGGCGGGCTTCACCGACGTCTCCGTGGACCTGCACAAGCTGGGCGGCTCCCTCCGCTTCCGCGCCCGCCGCCCGTAGGACGGCAGCGGGGTGGGGGCCCACCATCAGGTCCCGAAGCGTCGTACGTACCGCCGCTGCCACGGCGTCTCCACCGCGTGACGGTCGTAGTGCCGGCGTACGTACGCCACGGCCTCCTGTGGTGGTACGCCGTCCAGGACCGCGAGGCAGGCCAGCGCGGTGCCGGTGCGGCCCCGGCCGCCGCCGCAGGCGAACTCGACCCGTTCGTCGGCCGCCCGGCGCCAGGCGTCCCGCAGGACCTCCGCGGCCTCGGCCCGATCGGCGGGCAACCGGAAGTCGGGCCACCGCAGCCAGCGGGACTCCCAGGGGACTTCGGGCGGCTCCTTGCCGAGCAGATGCACGGCGTACGTGGCGGCCGGGCCGTCGGGAAGCGGTCGCCGCAGCCCCCGCCCGCGCACCAGCCGCCCGGACGGCAGCCGCAGCACCCCGACGCCACCGGGCTCCCACGGCTCGACCACGGCCGGCGCGCCGCTCACTCCCATCGCCTCCCCCATCCCGCCCGGTCCTCCCTCGTCCTCCCCGCTCATCCCACACCCCGCGTAGCCTGCGCCGCCCTGGTCTCGATCCCCCTGAAGTGGTCGGTCATCGCCCGCTGCGCGCCCTCGATGTCGCGGGCGCGGAGGGCCGCGACTATGTCGCGGTGGCGCTGGATGGTGAGTTCGGGGGTGGGGTCGTCGGTCCAGCCGCGCGCTCCGGCGACGCGGAGGAAGACCGTCCAGAAGGCGCCGAGGAGTTGGGGGACGAGGGCGTTGCCGAGGGAGGCGTAGAGGAGTTCGTGGAAGTCGCGGTCGAGTTCGGCGACGGACTCGCCCGCCTTTCCGGCCGCCTCCATGCGGTCGACGAAGGCCGCGAGTTCGTCCAGCTCGGTGTCGGTGAGGGTGCCGACGACCCGTCGTACGAGGCCCTCCTCCAGTACCTCGCGGACCTGGAGGATCTCGGCGAGCGCGGCGGTGTCGCCGTCGTGGCTGGCCAGGGTGCGGAAGGTGAGGCCGTCGATGAGGGGGGTGAGGGAGGCCTGCCCGACGTAGGTGCCGTAGCCGTGTCTGATGTCGACTATGTCGAGGGCCTGGAGCGCCTTGAGGGCCTCGCGGACGGAGTTGCGGCTGACGCCGAGGTCCTCCATCAGCTCCGTCTCGGTGGGCAGGGGCGCTCCCGCCCGGAGTCTGCGGTCGAGGATCAGCTGCATCACCTCGCGCTGGATCTGGCTGCTCACCCGCCGCTCGGGCCGGCGCCGACTGCCGCTCTCCTGAGACATGCGCCGCATCGTACGCTCGCCGGACATCCGACGTCCCACCTCCGGAGGGAAACCGAGAAAACGGGCCGTGGAAACGCCAGGTTGACCGGCAGTGATCATTCTGGAGAAGTCGCTCCCAACGGAGCGTCAACTGTCCTTATTTCATACTGGTGTTGATCCGACATTGGTCGCACCTTTGGCAAGTACGCCATTCGTGTGCGATCTCTTGACCGGCCCCACGTGCGCTCTTATCGTCGCGCTGCTCCCTGTAGGACGTAGGACGTCGTATCTCCACCTCTCTCTGGAGGAACCGTGCGCGACGTGAGCCCTGACGCCCCCGATGCCCCTATCGCCCCGATGCCGGGCCGCCGGTCGTTCCTGAAGTACTCCGGCGCGCTGGGCGCCGCCGCCGCGGTCTCCTCGTCGCTCGCCGCGTGTTCGGCGGGGCCGGAGTCGACCAATGACACCGGCGGCGGAAGCGGCGGGAACAGCACCCTGACCGCCGTCATCGGCTACGGCAACGACGGCAGCTGGGACCCCACCCAGACGGCCTCCGCCTTCTGCATGGCCGCCAACAACCACATCTACGAGGGCCTCCTCGACACCGACCCCATCTCCCGCGAGCCGTACGCGGCGCTGGCGACGGCCGTGCCGAGCGATCTCAGCGGTACGTCGTGGAAGTTCGAGCTGCGGGCCGGCGCCACCTTCCACGACGGCAAGCCGGTGACCGCCGACGACGTCGTCTTCGTCTACGACCGCATTCTCGACCCCGACACCCAGACCCTCGCCAAGGGTTTCTTCGCGAGCTGGCTGCAAGAGGTCAAGAAGATCGACGCGCGGAATGTGGAGCTGGTGCTGAAATTCCCCTTCCCCGAAGGGATTTCACGGCTCACCCTCGCCAAGATCATGCCGAAGCACGTCTTCTCCCAGCCGGGCGCCTGGGAGGAGGCCATCAAGGGCAAGGCGGTCGGTTCGGGGCCGTACCGTCAGACCGCGCACCACCCGAAGTCCAATACGACGTTCGAGGCGTTCGGCGACTACAACGGGCCCCGTCCGCCCGCCTTCAAGAAGATGAACTGGCTGACCATCGTGGACGCGGCACCTCGCGTCGCGAAGATCTCCGGGTCCAATGCCGGCGCCCAGATCGCCGACAACATCCCGTACGCCAATATCGGCCAGCTGGAGAGCGGCGGAATGACCGTCCAGGGCGGCTCCGGGATGAACAACCTCTTCCTGATGTTCAACACCCAGCACAAGCCCTTCGACGACGTACGGGTGCGACAGGCGCTGCATTACGCCATCGACCGGGACAAGATGATCGAGGTGGCGCTGAAGGGGCATGGAAAACCGGCGAGTTCGTTCCTGAACGAGGGGAATCCCAGCTATCGGCCCGCCAAGGACGTGTACGGGTACGACCCGGAGAAGGCGAAGGCGCTGCTGAAGGAGGCCGGGGTCAGCGGGCTGAAGATCGAGATCCTGGCCGTGAACGTGAGCTGGATCGTCGACTGTCTGCCGACCATCAAGGCGTCATGGGACGCGATCGGCGTGGAGACCACGCTCTCCCCTCAGGAGACCACCGCCGTCTTCACCAAGATGGACCAGAAGCAGGACTACCAGGTCGTCGCCGCCGCCTCCAATCCCAATCAGTTCGGGCTGGACGCCGATCTGATCATGCATTACAACTACGGGCCGCAGAACCTGTGGATGCAGTATGCCCGTTGGGCCGACAACAGCGTGGCCAAGGGGCTGTTCAAGGATATGGAGCAGGCTACTCGGGAATCCGACGCCGACAAGAAGAAGACGATGGTGCAGGATTACATCGACGTCGTCGCCGAGCAGGTTGTGCTTTATCCGGTGGTGCATACCGAGTTGATGACCGCTTGGAATCCTAAGCGGCTCACCGGGATAAGGGCACAGCCGTATCCGGGGATCAACTTGCTTCAGGCCAAGTGGGTCTAGGCGCCGTGGGGGCTTTGGTTGTTGGCCGGCTGCGGCATCGTTGTGGCTGGTCGCGCCCCGCGGCGGAGCCGCAAATCAGCACAGCCCCGCGCCCCTTTGGGGCGCGGCTGATGTCGGCGGAGTGAAATCTTGATCGCTGTTCTTCGTATCCTTCTCCGGCGCCTCGCCCTGCTCGTTCCCCTGATGCTCGGGATCGTTCTCTTCGTCTTCATCGTCATGCGGTTCTCCGATGTCGATCCGGCCTCCGCGTTCTTCCAAGGGGCCAATCCGACGCCGGAGCAGTTGCATGAATTCCGTGAGGAGAACGGGCTGCTGGACCCCTTTCCCGTGCGCTATGTCGACTTCGTCGGCGATCTGCTGCACGGCGACATGGGGATCAGCGCGCTGACCCGGGCTCCGGTCGTCGACCAGGTGATGACGGCCCTGCCGCTCACCCTTCAGCTCACGTTCCTGGGGCTGGGGATCGCGGTCGTACTGTCGCTGGTGGGCGGCGTCACGGCGGCCATCTACCGGGACCGGCTGCCGGACCAGATCATCCGGGTCGTGTCGCTGACCGGTGTCGCGGCGCCCGGGTTCTGGCTGGCGCTGCTGATGATCCAGTATCTGGCCGTCGACCTCGGCTGGTTCCCGACGGGCGGTTACGTCAATCCGGCGGACTCCTTCACCGGCTGGCTGAAGACGATGACGCTGCCGGCGTTCGCGCTGTCGCTGCCGGTGGCCGCGCAGCTCACCCGGATCGTGCGGACGTCGGTCGTGGAGGAGCTGGACAAGGACTACGTACGGACGGCGATCGGCAGTGGACTGCCCCCGCGCGTGGTCGTCGGCCGCAATGTTCTGCGCAACGCGCTGATCAACCCGCTCACCGTGCTCGGGCTGCGCGTCGGCTATCTGCTCGGCGGCGCGGTCGTCATCGAGACGATCTTCTCGCTGCCGGGGATGGGCAAGCTGATGATCGACGCCGTGAAGAACGGCGACCCGGCGGTCGTCCAGGGCGTCGTCCTGACCACGGCCGCCGGATTCGTGGTGGTCAACCTCGCCATCGACATCCTCTATCTGCTGGTCAACCCGCGGTTGAGGGAGGCGAGTTGAGAACCACCACGATCGGGGTACTCGGCGACGACGATCCAGGATGCGAGCTGAGGCACTGATGTTCGGGCTGATGGTGACCACCCGCAAGCGGCTGACGGAGGCTCTGACCCGGCCCGGCGGTGTACGGCTGCGGTCCTGGCGGCGGCTGCCGGTGCTGTCGCGGATCGCGGTCTGCGTCCTCGCGGTCGTCGTGCTCACGGCGCTGCTCGCACCCGTACTCGCCCCCCACGACCCGCTCGACCAGCAGCCCCTGGTCGGCGGCACGGGCGCCCCCTCCGCCGAGCACTGGTTCGGCCAGGACAGCCTCGGCCGGGACATCCTGAGCCGGCTGATGTACGGCGCCCGCTGGTCGCTGGCGATCGGCCTCGGCGCCACCGGCCTCGCGCTGCTCGCGGGGGCGCTGATCGGAGCCGTGGCCGCGACCTCGCGCAAGGCGGTCGACGAGACCCTGATGCGCTGTCTGGACGTCGTCATGGCGTTCCCCGGCATCGCGCTCGCCGCCGTGCTCGTCGCCGTCTTCGGCGGTGGTATCGAGGTGCTGATCTGCGCGATCGCGTTCCTCTTCACCCCGCCCGTGGCCCGCGTCGTACGGGCGAACGTCCTCGACCAGTACGGGGAGGACTACGTCACCGCCGAACGGGTGATAGGAGCCCGCACCCCGCACATCGTCATCCGGCACGTCGCCATCAACTGTGCCGCGCCCGTACTGGTGTTCTGCACCGTCCAGGTCGCCGAGGCCATCGTCTTCGAGGCGTCCCTGTCCTTCATCGGCGCGGGCGTACGACCGCCGGACCCGTCCTGGGGCAGCGTCATCGCGGACGGCAAGAACATGGTGCTGACCGGGGGCTGGTGGGCGACCGTCTTCCCCGGACTGCTGATGCTGATCACCGTCCTGTCCCTCAACATCCTCTCCGAGGGCGTGTCGGACGCGTGGGCGGCACCGGCGGCGCGGGAGGTGGGGTCGCCGAAGGACGGAGGCAAGGCCCCGATGCGGGGCGAGCGCAAGGCCGACGACGAGCCGGAGGGGCGCGAATTCGAGACCCACGAGGTGGAGGGGCGCGCGCCCGAAGACCCCGCCCCCGGCAGCGGTACGGTCACCGCCCTGCCGGGGCTCTCCGAAGCGGCCCGGCGGCTGCGGTCCCGGGCCCGCCCCCTCCCCTCCGGGCAACCGGTGCTCTCCGTCGAGCGGCTGGCCATCGGCTTCGACGACCGGCACGGCGGCGTGGACATCGTCGACGGCATCAGCTTCGACGTCCGGCCCGGGGAAGTGCTGGGCCTGGTCGGCGAGTCGGGCTGCGGCAAGTCGCTGACCGCGCTGGCGGTGATGGGGCTGGAGCCGAAGGGCGCCCGGGTGCGCGGCCACGTCCGGTTCGACCAGCGGCAGTTGGTGGGCGAGCCGATGCGCGTACGGCGGCGGCTGCTCGGCCACGAGATGGCGATGATCTACCAGGACGCCCTGTCCTCCCTGAACCCGGCGATGACGATCCGCGCCCAGCTCAAGCAGGTCGTACGCCGGGGCGGCAAGCGGTCGTCCGCCGAACTGCTGGGCCTGGTCGGGCTGGACCCCGAGCGGACCCTGCGCAGCTACCCCCACGAACTCTCCGGCGGCCAGCGCCAACGCGTCCTCATCGCCATGGCCCTGTCCCGCGACCCCAAGCTGATCGTGGCCGACGAGCCCACCACCGCGTTGGACGTGACCGTCCAGGCCCAGATCATCGAACTGCTGCTCCGGCTGCGCGAGGAACTGGGCTTCGCACTGATCCTCGTCTCGCACGATCTGGCGCTGGTGGCGGACGTGACCGACCGGGTGGTGGTGATGTACGGCGGGCAGATCGTGGAGACGGGGGTGACGGCGGACCTCGTGGAGGCGCCGGCCCACCACTACACGCGGGGGCTGCTGGGCAGCGTGCTGTCGCTGGAGTCGGCCGCCGAGCGCATGACCCAGATCAGGGGCGTCGTCCCCTCCCCCGCCGACTTCCCGGCGGGCTGCCGCTTCGCCGACCGCTGCCCGCTGGCCGACGAGACCTGCCGTACGACCGCCCCGGCACTCCTGGGCCCACCGAACCACCGGGCCGCCTGCCACCACCCGGCGGTGGACCTGGTCACGACGGAACGGGAGGTGGCCCGGTGACCGAGCGACCGGATGCCCTCGTAGAACTCGCCGACGCCCATGTCGTCCACCGCGCCCGCAGCGGCGGACTGTTCAAGCGGGACCGTGTGTACGCCCTGACCGGCGCCGATCTGGTCATCGCGCCCGGCGAGACCGTGGGCGTCGTGGGCGAGTCGGGGTGCGGCAAGTCGACGTTGGCGAAGGTGATCGTCGGGATCGAACGGCCGGTGGCCGGGACCGTGGCGTTCCGGGGCCGGGACCTCTGGACGATGCCTCCGGCCGAGCGCCGGGGGATCGTGGGCAGCGGCACCGGCCTGATCTTCCAGGACCCGTCCACGGCCCTCAACCGCCGGCTGACGATCCGGCAGATCCTCCGCGACCCCCTGGATGTGCACCGGCGCGGCACGAGCGCCGAGCGGGAGGACCGGGTGCGGGAGCTGATGTCCCTGGTCGGGCTGCCCTCGGTGCTGGCCGGGGCGCTGCCGGGCCAGCTGTCGGGCGGTCAGCGTCAGCGCGTCGCCATCGCCCGGGCCCTGGCCCTCGACCCCGACCTGGTGGTGGCCGACGAACCGACGAGCGCCCTGGACGTGTCGGTTCGCGCCCAGATCCTGAACCTCCTCCTGGACCTCAAGGAGCGGCTGGGCCTCGCGCTGGTGTTCGTCTCGCACGACATCCAGACGGTACGGCGGATGAGCGACCGGGTGATCACCATGTATCTGGGCCGGATCGTGGAGGAGTCCCCGGCCGGCTCGGTCACGGACCGCGCCCGGCATCCGTACACCCGTGCGCTGTTCTCGGCCACGCCGGGTCTGCTGGACCCGATCGACGCGATCCCGCTGGTGGGCCCGGTCCCGTCGGCGACCCGGCCGCCGAGCGGCTGCCCCTTCCGTACTCGATGCTGGAAGGCGGACGAGGTCTGCGCGGTGGACATGCCGGACTTCACGGCCGCGTCGGAGCCCGGACATCGCTTCCGTTGCCACCATCCTGTGCGGGAGACGGAGTCGACCCACGACCTGGTCGCCGAGGCCACCGCCACGGCCACCCGACGCTCCACGCCCGCATCCCCGTCCCCCTCCACATCCATGTCGACCCCCGCCTCCACGGCCCCCGCCATGGCCGTGCAGGACCGGCCCGAACGAGATACGTAGTGGTGCCCGGCACGGACGGGTACCCCGCAGCAAGGGAGCCACGATGACCATCCCCACCCCGCTCACCGGTGTCGTCCCGCCCGTCTGTACCCCCCTGACGCCGGACCGCGAGGTCGACGTACCGTCACTGCTCCGCCTCGTCGACCATCTCGTGGGCGAGGGCGTGGCCGGGCTGTTCGTGCTGGGGTCGACATCGGAGGCGGCGTATCTCACGGACGCGCAGCGGCGGCTGGTGACGGAGTCGGTCGTCCGGCATGTGGCGGGACAAGTACCCGTACTCGCCGGGGTGATCGACATGACGACCCCGCGCGTCCTGGACCACGTACGCGCCGTCACGTCCGCCGGGGCGCGGGCCGTGGTGGCGACCGCCCCCTTCTACACCAGCACCCACCCCGCCGAGATCTCCCGTCACTACCGGCTGCTCGCGGCCCACTCCCCCGTCCCGGTCATCGCGTACGACATCCCGCCGGCCGTCCACACCAAGCTGCCCACCGAGGTCGTACTGGACCTGGCGGCGGACGGGACGATTGCCGGGCTCAAGGACTCCAGCGGCGATCTGGCCGGTTTCCGGGCGGTGCTGACGGGTGCCCGGTCCGCCGCCGTCCCGGCCGGCTTCGCCGTCCTCACCGGCTCCGAACTCTTCGTCGACTCGGCCCTCGCCCTGGGCGCCGACGGCTCGGTCCCCGGCCTCGCCAATGTCGACCCCGCCGGTTACGTCCGTCTCGACCGCCTGTGCCGCGCGGGCGACTGGGACCGGGCCCGCGCCGAACAGGAACGCCTCTGCCAGCTCTTCACCATGGTCGGCGTGGGCCGCGCCGAGGCCCCCCGCATGGGCGGCAGCGCCTCCGCCCTCGGCGCCTTCAAGGCGGCCCTCCACCTCCGCGGCATCATCGCCTGCGCGGCCACGGCCGAGCCCCAACTGCCGCTGTCGGAGGCCGAGGTGGAGCAGGTGGGCAAGTACCTGGCGGCGGCGGGCCTGCTGTAACAGCCACCGGCCGTACGGCTACGGCTACAACCCCGACACAGCCAGCCGGCGGAACTCGATCGTCTCGTACGGCCCACTCGTACCCGTCTCGTACAGCACCCCCACCCGCGTACTCCCCAGCGGGACGAGGTCGGAGTACGCGGCGGGGCGGGTGGACAGCGTCGCGGACCTGGCGAAGGAGGCGCCCGAGTCGCCGCTGCGCCAGACAGACAAGGACCGGCGCTCGGTGGGCACCGAGGGACCGGAGAAGAGAAGGGGACCGTTGTTCAGCTGGAGCACGGAGCCCTGGACGATCGGTACGTCGTTCAGGGTGGGCTGGACGGTGTAGGGGCGGTCCAGGGTTTCGCCGCCGTCGGTGGAGTAGGTGTCGAGGCGGTTGCCGACGCTGGTGCCGTGCTGGTCGCGGGTGCTGAAGTACAGCCGCCCGTCGGGGAGTTGGGTCGCGCTGTTCTCGTTGGCGTTGTCGAGGCCGTCGTAGGAGTCGTCGACGAAGCCGAGTTCCCAGGTCGTGCCGCCGTCGTCGGAGTAGATGGCGTGGGCGCCGTAGTACCTGGGTTCCTGGCCGGTGTCGGTGGAGTCGGCGGGCGGGGCGGCGGAGTGGTTCGAGGGGACGACCAGCCGGCCGGTGTGCGGGCCCCGGGTGAGGGCGACCGCGTGGCCCGGCCCGGTGGCGTACCAGCGCCAGCCGGGAAGCTTCACCTCCGCCGTGATCTCGCGTGGCGCGGTGAACCGCCGCCCGTCGTCCTTGCTCGTCTGCACGAACACCCGCCGGCTCTGCTCCTGAGTGACCTCGCCCCGCATGATCTGGCCCTCGGTGACCGCACCGCTGTTGTACGAGGTGACGAGGACGACGCGACCGGTCCTCGGGTCCACCACGGGCGCCGGATTGCCCCGCGTGTTCCCCTCGCCCGCCGCGACCACCTTGAGCGGCCCCCACGTGCAGCCCCCGTCGGCGGAACGCCTGAGCACGACATCGATGCTGCCGGTGTCCCCGGCCCCGTTCCGCCGCCCCTCGGCGAAGGCCAGCACCGCCCCCGCGCGCGTGGTGACGACGGCCGGGATGCGGTACGTGTCATAGCCGCCGGTGCCGGAGACGTACGGCACGGACGCCACACACCCCCGACTGGGAAGCGCCGCGACCGGGGGCACGGTGCCGATGCCGGAGGCGAGCGCGACACTGACGATGACGGCGGCGGTGAACAGCCCCTTGGCGGGAATGGGCACGACGAACCCTCCGGGCGGGCAAGCGAGGCAGGGGACGACCGATGTCCCGGCGAACGTAATCCCTCCCCTGGTGGCCGGCAATACCGTTGACCCACCCGAGTCACCTGAGCCGCACGCCTGGTGACGAAACGTCAGTCATCCGGCTGTCCCCCCGACCGGCTGCCTTCCGAACGTCCGCCCCCTGACCGTCCGCCCCGACTCCGGAGGCCAGGCCGAGCGGGGCTCCCCGGAGTCGGGAACGTTCAGCCTGCCCGGCGTTCCAGGACCAGCCGTACCCCCTGCGGCCACATCGTTGTCCTCGGCTTGGGCTTCGCCCTGCTGTTCGGGGCCGGGTGTACGTGCCACTCGCGGAGGATCACCGCGAGGGCCACCTGGGCCTCGGTGAGTCCGTAGACGTCGGCGACGCAGCGGCGGGCGCCCGCGCCGAACGGGACGTAGGCCTCCCGCTGGCGGCGTGAGACGCGGGTGTCGAGCCAGCGGTCGGGGAGGAAGCGGGTGGGCTCGGCGAACACCTCCGGGTCGCGGTGGAGGCTGTAGGGGCTGAAGAGGACCCCCGCGCCGGCGGGCAGCCGATGCCCGCCCAGGTCGGTGTCGACGAGGGTGACACGGCTGAGCACCCATCCCGGAGGATGCAGCCGCAGCGACTCGCTCAGCACCCGCTTCAGCCGGGGCAGCCGGGACAGGTCCTCGTAGGTGACGGGACCGTCGCCGAGGACCTCGTCCAGTTCGGCCTCCAGCCGTTCGTATTCGCCCGGGTGGTCGCACAGCAGGCTCAGCGTCCAGGAGAGCAGTGCGGCCATGGTCTCGACGCCGCCGATGAAGAACGTGATGACCTGGTCGTACACCTCCGACTCGGTGTGGCTCGTCGGGCGGTCCGGGGGAACGAGCACCGACAGCAGGTCCTGGTGGTCGGTGGGGTCGTCCATGCGGCGCCGGATCATGGCCCGGATGGCCTCGCGCGTCTCCCGGGACGCCTTCGCGTAGCGCAGGTTCCCGGGCGTGGGCAGCCGGCTGCTGCCGGGCACCATCATGTGGGTGGCCATGGTGTCGAGCAGGGTCGGCACATGGCGCTGGAGTACCTCGACGTACGGGCGGTCCTCGGGGGCGAGGAAGAGGCTCCGGGCCAGCACGGCGACCGTGTAGCGCTTCATCTCCGTGTAGGGGTCGATGATTTGTCCGGGCCGCCAGGTCGAGGACACCTCGCGTGCGCAGTCGTGGAACCGCTGGGTGTGGTGCGGCAGTCGGTGGCGGCTGAAGACGGGACGTAACAGGGTGCGCATCGGGCGGTGCGGTCCGGCCGGTGCGGTGGCGAGGCCGGTGCCCACGATCTGGGAGACCTGGTCGAAGTAGGGGCCGCCCTTGTCGAACTCCGCTCCATTGCCCGCGAGCAGGATGCGCTGGACCAGTTCGGGGGCGCTGACCACATACACCGGGGTGCGCCCCAGCCTGACGCGCACGACCGGGCCCAGCGCGCGCATGTCCTCCAGGAAGCCCAGGGGATCGCGGGCCAGCCGCCCGGCGTGACCGATGAGCGGGAGCGCGCCGGGAGCGGAGGGGGTGGTGCCGGTGTCGGTGCCGGTGTCGGTGCCGGTGCCGGTCTTGAGCCGGCTCTTTGCCTTGGGCCGCGTCTTGGTCTTGAGCTGGGTGTGGGGCTTGGGCTTGCGCTGAGTCTTGGGCTTGGTCTTGGTCGCCATGGGACCTCGCAGTGCCGTGGGGGGACGTCATTCGCCACCCTCCCCACGACCGCATGACCCATGCAAGCGCTCACTACGGCGCTTGAGGCACACGCGCGGCTACGAAGTGCGCACGTACGACTGGAGAGCGCGCGTACGAAACGCGTGAGCCTCCAGGGCCGCGTGTGAGCGAAGCCAAAGCCACGGGCCGCCGACACGAGGCGTACGGGCCGCCGTCAGGAAGGCGCACGAGGCGTACGGGCCGCCGTCAGGAAGGCGTACGGGCCTCCGCGAGCAATCGCGTCACATCGTCCGCGCAGATCATCAACGCCGCGCCCACCGTCGACAGGACCTCCCGCTCGGCGGGCGTGTACGACCCGTCCGCCAACGCGATGCGCGCGCCCTGGAGCAGGATCGCCTCCCGGCCCGCCGGGGCCAGATGCGGGGACAGCGGGTCCAGGGCCTCATGGAGCTCTATGGCGAGGCCCGCCCCGCAGGGCCGGCCGTAGAGGCGGCCGGTGTCGGCGGCGAGGGCCTCGACCAGGGCGGCCAGTTGGTCCTCGGTGCAGTCGTCGAAACCGGCGGCGCGGGCGGCGGTCGCGGCGGCCGTCAGGGAGGTGCGCGAGCAGCTTCCGTCGGCCGCCAGGACGGCGAGGGCGACGGTGTGCACGGCGTCGCGGAGCATCGCCGAGAAGCGGGTGGTGGTGGGGTGGTCCAGGACGTCGGTGGCGTGGTGGCGGCGGCAGGCGGCGCACTCGACGACCGGGCCGGTCTCGCCGCGCGGCAGCACCGGCACCCCGAGGAGGGTGAAGCGGCGGCGGCCGAGCAGGCGCTGGTAGTTGCGGTCGCCTCCGCAGCCGGGGCAGAAGAACTCGCCGTCGCCGACGCCGGTCCAGGCGGTGCGGGTGCCGACGATCCGGGAGAGCCCGGTGACCTGTCCGATCGACCTGAGTCGTGAGTGGCCGGTGGCGCGGCCGGTCGTTCCGGCGCGCGACGACCCGGTGACACGGCCGAGCGGTCCCCGTGGTCCCCGTCCTGGCTGCACGTCGCACCTCCGTAACCCCACGGCAACATCGCCGCGCTTGCGTGATGTTAGCCACATCGGCGAGAGGTAGTCAGTACTCCGGACGAGCCCTTCCCGGTACCCACACAGTGTTTGGCCGGTAAACGACGGGGCCCCCGCCCACCGATATGCGCGATATGCGGTGAACGGGGCCCTTCAAACCGCCGATTCGGCTGGTCAGCGCGTCGCGCGGTTGACGGCGGAGACGACCGCCTTCAGCGAGGCGCGCGTCGTGTTCGCGTCGATACCGATGCCCCACAGGACCTTGTCCTCGATGGCCACCTCGATGTAGGAGGCGGCCTGCGCGGAGGCGCCCTCGCTCATCGTGTGCTCCTGGTAGTCGAGCAGCCGGGCGTCGATGCCGATGCCCTGCAGCGCGTGGAAGAACGCGGAGATCGGGCCGTTGCCCGTGCCCACCAGGGTGGTCTCGGTGCCGTCGACCTCGGCCTCCACGGTCAGCGTGTCCACGCCGTCCTTGTCGGTGGTCGACTGGTTGTTCCTGACCTGGATACGGCCCCAGGGGTTCTCCGGGTTCGGCAGGTACTCGTCCTGGAAGACCGCCCAGATGTCGCCGCCGGTGACCTCGCCACCCTCGGCGTCGGTCTTCGCCTGGATGATCTTCGAGAACTCGATCTGCATCCGGCGCGGCAGGTCCAGCTTGTGGTCGTTCTTCAGGACGTACGCGATACCGCCCTTGCCGGACTGCGAGTTGACGCGGATGACCGCCTCGTACGACCGCCCGACGTCCTTCGGGTCGATCGGCAGATACGGCACGGCCCACTCGATGTCGTCGACCGTGACGCCCTTGGCCGCCGCGTCGGCCTCCATCGCGTCGAAGCCCTTCTTGATGGCGTCCTGGTGGGAGCCGGAGAAGGACGTGTAGACCAGGTCGCCCACGTACGGGTGGCGCGGGTGGACCTCCATCTGGTTGCAGTACTCCCAGACGCGACGGATCTCGTCGATGTCGGAGAAGTCGATCTGCGGGTCGACGCCCTGGGAGAACAGGTTCATGCCCAGGGTGACCAGGTCGACGTTGCCGGTGCGCTCGCCCTGCCCGAACAGACAGCCCTCGATGCGGTCGGCGCCCGCCATCAGCGCCAGCTCGGCGGCGGCGACGGCCGTACCGCGGTCGTTGTGGGGGTGGACGGACAGGCAGACGTGCTCGCGGCGGGACAGGTTGCGGCCCATCCACTCGAAGCGGTCCGCGTGGGTGGAGGGGGTCGAACGCTCCACGGTGGCGGGCAGGTTGAGGATGATCTCGCGACCGGGACCCGGCTGCCACACATCCATCACCGCCTCGCAGACCTCCAGCGCGAAGTCCAGCTCGGTGTCGGTGAAGATCTCGGGGCTGTACTGGTAGCCGAATTCCGTCTCGGGGCCCAGCAGCTTCTCGGCGTACTCCATCACCAGCCGCGTACCGTCCACGGCGATCTGCTTGATGTCGTCCCTGGAGCCGCGGAAGACGACCCGGCGGAAGACCGGCGCCGTGGCGTTGTACAGGTGGACGGTGGCCCGCTTGGCGCCCTTCAGGGACTCCACGGTCCGCTCGATCAGGTCCTCGCGGGCCTGGGTCAGTACGGAGATCGTGACGTCGTCCGGGATGGCGCCGGGCTCTTCGATGATCGACCGTACGAAGTCGAAGTCGGTCTGGCCGGAGGCCGGGAAGCCGACCTCGATCTCCTTGTAGCCCATCTTGACCAGCTGGTCGAACATCCGGCGCTTGCGCTCGGGGGACATCGGGTCGATCAGGGCCTGGTTGCCGTCACGCAGATCGGTGGAGAGCCAGCGAGGGGCGGCGGTGATCCGCTGGTTCGGCCAGGTGCGGTCCGGGATGTCGACCTGCTCGTAGCGGCCGTACTTGTGGATCGGCATGGAACTGGGCTGCTGGCGGTTCGCCATGATTGCGGGGCTCCTCTTGGGTGTCCGAATGGACGGCCGACACGCAACGCGAAGCTCCGCGGGGAGGGAGTCGACCTGGACTACAGGCCCTCGCCGCGGCAGCTAAGAAGAAGCAGCCCGAAACGCATGATGCGCAGCACAGTAACCGAGTCGAGCTCTACGCGGCGGGTCGTATCAGTATGCGGGACGGGGGCGGCAAGTGGGGCAAAAGGTGCACGAGGTCACACCGGACACGAGGGCGCCCCCATAAGGGGCGCGGGGAACTGCGCGACCAGCCACAACGGAGGCGCGGACCGAAACCCACCGGCGGTAACACGGCACTCACGAAACGCAACCCATACAGCCGCATTTCACCAATCAAGGTTGCCCCTAGTGACACACACCTAACGGAGTGCAATCGTGCGAGACATGACCACCAACGGGGGCCATGAGCCCATCTTCTGCACGGTCGTCCCGCCACACGTCCTCGACAAGCTCTCCCAGGCCGACGACTCGACGCTCGCCAACGCCGCCCGCCGCACCCTGGAGCGCGACGCGCTCGAACGCACCCGCCGCCGGCTGACCACGGTCATCGGCGCCCCCTCGGTCGCCGCGCCGGCCGGCGCCGAGGCCGGCACCCCGCACCGCACGATCTACGACGCCCGCCACGGCACGGACCTGCCGGGCGCCACCGTGCGCGAGGAGGGCGCCGAGCCCGGCAAGGACGCGACCGTCAACCGCGCGTACGCGGGCCTCGGCGCCACCTACGAGCTGTTCTGGAAGTCCTTCGAGCGGGACTCCATCGACGGCAACGGACTGCCGCTGGACGCGACCGTGCACTACGACCGCGACTACAACAACGCCTTCTGGAACGGCGAGCAGATGGTGTTCGGCGACGGCGACGGCGAGATCTTCCTCGACTTCACCATCCCCATCGACGTCATCGGCCACGAACTCAGCCACGGCGTCACCCAGTACACGGCCAACCTCACGTACTTCGGCCAGTCGGGCGCCCTCAACGAGTCCATGTCGGACGTCTTCGGCGCGCTCATCAAGCAGTACACCCTCGGCCAGACCGCCGCCGAGGCGGACTGGCTGATCGGCGCGGGGCTGCTGGCGCCGCGCGTCACGGGGGTCGCCCTGCGGTCGATGAAGGCACCGGGCACGGCATACGACGACGATGTCCTCGGCAAGGACCCGCAGCCCGCGACGATGGACGGCTATGTCCGCACCGGCCGCGACAACGGCGGCGTGCACATCAACTCCGGTATCCCCAACCACGCGTTCTATCTGTGCGCCACGGCCCTCGGCGGCCACGCCTGGGAGCGGGCCGGGCAGATCTGGTACGACGTCCTCACCGGCGGCGAGCTGCGCGAGCAGGCCATGTTCGTCGACTTCGCCACGCTCACGGTGAAGGCCGCCAGGGAGCGGTACGGGCAGGGGGACGTGCTGACGGCCGTGCAGAAGGCGTGGGAGCAGGTGGGCGTGCGGACGCTGTAGTTCCGTACTAGACATGAGCCATGCGGATTGAAGTGCGGCGCACGGGTGGGTTCGCGGGGATCGAGCGGCACGCGGTGGTGACCACCGCGGGGCGCGGCGACGCGGCGGAGTGGCGTGCTCTGGCCGAGCGGGTGTTGGCCGCCGGCCGGGGTGCGCGCCCGTTGGGGGTGCCGGACGGGTTCTCCTACGAGATCACGGTCGATGGGGAGACCGTGTACTGCGCGGACCCTCGGCTGAGTGAGGAGCAGCGGGAGTTGATTTCCCGGGTGCTCAAGGAAGGGGCGTGAGGGCTCCTAAGGGGGTGCCACGATCGGCCGTCTGGAGGCTGCGGCGCCGTCGTGGCTTGTCGCGCCCGCGCGGCGGAGCCGCAAATGTCACAGCCCCGCGCCCCTGAAAATGGGGCTGCGCCCCTATTTTCAAAGGCCTCAGCCCCCGGCCCCAAGAACCCGATCCTCCCGTGCCGTTGACTTCCGTTACCCGGGGTACGGATGATCCGCGCATGGCGACGAATCCCGTACCCCGGTTCCCCGACGGCTTTCTCTGGGGGGTTTCCACCTCCGCTCATCAGATCGAGGGGGCGGTGGGTGAGCGTGAGGCGTCCGTGTGGGATGTGTTCTCGGGCGAGGCGGGGCGGATCAAGGACGGGTCCACGGCGGCGGTGGCCTGTGATCACTTCCACCGTTACCCCGAGGACGTGGCCCTGCTGCGCGATCTCGGTGTCGGCGCGTACCGTTTCTCGATCTCCTGGCCGAGGGTGAACTCCCCGGGCGGTCTCGACTTCTACGACCGGCTGGTGGACGAGTTGGCGGGGGCGGGGGTACGGCCCGTGCCGACGCTCTTCCACTGGGATCTGCCGACGTCGCTCGACGAGGCCGGCGGCTGGCTCCACCGGGACACCGCCGAGCGTTTCGCCGAGTACGTCGCCGGTGTCGCCGCTCGGCTGGGTGACCGGGTCAGCAAGTGGATCACCGTCAACGAGCCCGCCGAACACACCCTGTTGGGCCATGCGCTCGGCACCCACGCACCGGGCAGGCAGCTGATGTTCGACGCGCTGCCCACCGCCCACCACCAGCTGCTGGGCCACGGTCTGGCCGTACGGGCGCTGCGGGCGGCCGGCGTCACCGACATCGGTATCGCCAACTCGCACGGGCCGACCTGGGCCGCGTCGCAGGCCCAACAGGACGTGGAGGCCGCCGAGTTCTACGATCTCCTGCTCAACCGGCTGTTCGCCGAGCCCGTGCTGCTGGGTGAATACCCGGACGGGATCGGCGAGTTGATGCCCGGCAACGACATCGCGGGCGATCTGAAGATCATCTCCGAGCCGATCGACTGGTACGGGATCAACTACTACGCGCCGACGCGGGTGGGCGCCCCCGAGGGTGAGGACATCGAGTTCGGCGGTGTCACCATCCCCGCCGAACTCCCCTTCACCGTGAAGGAGATCGAGGGCGTACCGACGACGGACTTCGGCTGGCCCGTGGTCCCCGAGGGGCTGACCGAGCTGCTGACCGGCTTCCGTGAGCGCTACGGGGACCGGCTGCCGCCCGTGGTCATCACCGAGAACGGCTGCTCGTACGAGGGCGTCGACGACCGCGAGCGGATCGCCTACCTGGACGGGCATGTCCGGGCGCTGCACCGGGCGGTGGAGGCCGGTGTGGACGTACGCGGGTACTTCGTGTGGTCGCTGCTCGACAACTTCGAGTGGGCGGAGGGGTTCGCGCGGCGGTTCGGGCTGGTGCACGTCGACTTCGAGACGCTGAAGCGGACCCCGAAGGCCTCGTACGGCTGGTATCAGGAGTTGCTCCGGGCCCAGAGGTGACGACCGCCCGCGCGGCACCGCTCGTCACCCGCCTCGGCGGACACCGGGCGCCACATCGAAATCACAGGGTTTCCACAGGCAACGCATTCGCCCTCTCGTCCCTCTTCAGTGCTGACCATCCGCACCGCTGAAGGGACGCACCGTGCCTACGCGTTCAGCCAGACCCTCTCGCATCCGACCCGCCCGGCAGGCGGTTGCCGTGCTGGCCGTCTCCGGGACCCTGCTCGCCACACCCTCGCTCGCGCTGCCCGCCGCGTTCGCCGCCGCGCCGGCGACGGATCTGCGGGCGGATGTGAACCGGGACGGAAAGGTCGATGTCACCGGCTCCACGGACTCCGGCTGGGAGGACAGCTGGTCCGTCGGGCGGGGTGCGCTGATGCTGCCCAACATCGACGACGACACCAAGCGCTGCCCGGCCACCGGCCCGAAGGGCAAGCCGCTCTCCGATGCCAGGCTGGCCGCCTGCAACGACGCCTCCGACACCAAGGTGAACGGCACCGCCGACGCCGCCGACCTGGCCCGAATACGGTCCGTGCCGATGCGGAGCCTGCCCGCCGGGGCGCAGGGCAGCGTGAAGGTCACGGCCGGTGCCAAGCAGAGCCGGGTCTTCGTCAAGCGCGGCAAGAAGTGGGAGCAGGTCACCGACAGGACCCGGCTGTCGCGGGCCGAGTTGCGCGCGGGCGTGGAGTTCGGGGTCGAGGCGCGGGACGTCATCCGGGACGCCGCCAAGTGGAACGGACAGGCCAAGGTCCGGCTGACCGTGAAGTCCTCGGCGGGCACCTCCTCCGACACGGTCACCCTGCGCGTCGCCCCGCTGCTCACCCACCACCATCTGCAGAACACCCAGCAGTTGATGGTCACCAAGATCTCCGGCGACGACGACTACGCCAAGCTCAACGGCACCTTCCGCAAGGGCCTGGACAAGGCCGCGCGCGCCGCCGGGGTCACCGAGCCGACGATCAACTTCACCAAGTACGGCGACATCTGGGCGCAGGACTTCGTGGAGCCCGCGTATGTGAGCATGACCGGCGCGAACGGCGGCCGGCACACCATGCGGGTGATGCTGCGCTCCGCCCAGATGGACCGTGAGGCGGGCCGGGAGCTGTTCGAGAAGGTGCGGGGCCGGAACATCGGCGTCGTCCAGGTCACGGGCGCCCTCGATTCGGAGGAGTGGACGCTCAACTCCATGGGCAATCTGGAGACCATTCCGCCGTACGCCCACGGCGGGCGTTCCTTCCCGGCGGGCCGGATCATCATGGGCCACCGGCCCGAGTTCAAGTCCAAGCCGGCGAAGGCGATGCGGACGCTGCTGAAGTCCCAGGGGCTTCAGGACCCGCTGCTGCTGGACACGTCCTGGCTGCATGTCGGCCATGTCGACGAGTTCGTGCAGTTCCTGCCCGCCGACACCCCGCGCGGCTGGAAGATCGCGATCGCCGACCCCGAGGCCGGTCTGAAGCTGCTGCGGGACGCCAAGAGCGCCGGGCACGGCTCGACGAGGATGTTCTCCCTGCCGAAGGACGCGCCGAACTCCATGCCGAACGAGACCGTCTCGACGGCGCTCGCCTCCAAGAACCTCGTCTCCGACAACAACCTCGCCACCCGCCGGATCGAGGCCAACCTCGCGATCCTCAAGCGGGAGACGGGTGTCACCGACGCCGAGATCGTCCGCGTGCCCGCGCTGTTCACGCAGGGCACGGAGATGGAGGGCGAGAGCCGGTCGGGCGCCGACGCGAAGACCCGCCTCCCCCGGCTGACCCGTCTCGGCGCGGGCACCGGCTCCGTACTGCCGGAGGCGGCGCGGGAGTACGGCCAGCAGCGGAGGCTGGACGACCGCTCGGGCGCCCTCTCGACGCCGTCCGCGACGGCCGGCGGCTCCGCCAAGGCTCCCGCGCGCCCGGTCATGACCAGCGCCTACATCCCCGGCGCCGTCAACGGCATCGTCCTCAGCCGCACCGACTACCTCGCCCCGCGTCAGTGGGGGCCGGTCATCGGCGGCAAGGACATCTTCACCCAGGCCGTGACCGCCGCGTACACGTCCGCCGGCATGAAGGTGTCGTACCTCGACGACTGGGAGACCTACCACCTGGGCATGGGCGAGATCCACTGCGGCACGAACACGTTGCGGAAGGTGTCGACGGCCTGGTGGAAGCGGTAGCGCTCCGCTGGGTTTGGCGGCTACTGGCGGTTGTTCGGCTGCGGCTCCGTGGGGGCTGGTCGCGCCCGCGCGGCGGTAGCCGCATATCCAGCGCAGCCCCGCGCCCCTTTGGGGCCCTCGGTGAGCGGGACGGCCGCCGCCCGGGCCAGTGCGGATGTCGCCGTCCGCTCGTCCCCGAGCCGGACGGCGACATCCGCGCGCAGCACGAGGAGTTGGAGGAGCAACACACCCGTCGGCGCACCCGCCTCACCCTCGGCCCGACCGCTCCCTTCGTCCTCCACCCGCCCGCGCAGCGCGTCCTCCGCCCGCCCCAGCACCCGGTCGACGACCTCCGCCGCGCCCGCCGGGTCGCCCTTCGAGTCCGCGAGGAGGGAGGCGTGGTGCAGGGCCCGCGCGAAGGTCTCCTCGGGTGGGTGGTGGGCACTCAGGTCATGACACCGACGACGCCGACACGAGGCGGTACCACGACCGCCGAGTCGGAAGCCGAATCGGAACTGGCGTAACCGTGCCCGGACTTCAGAACCCCAGCCGCCGCAACTGCTTCGGATCGCGCTGCCAGTCCTTGGCCACCTTCACGTGGAGGTCGAGGAAGACCGGGGTCCCGAGCAGGGCCTCGATCTGTTTGCGGGACTTGATGCCGACCTCCTTCAGGCGTTTGCCCTTGGGGCCGATGATGATGCCCTTCTGGCTGGGGCGTTCGATGTAGACGAAGGCGTGGATGTCGAGGAGGGGCTTGTCGGCGGGGCGGTCCTCGCGGGGGAGCATCTCCTCGACGACGACGGCGATGGAGTGCGGGAGTTCGTCCCGTACGCCTTCCAGGGCCGCCTCGCGGATCAGCTCGGCGATCATGACCTGCTCGGGCTCGTCGGTGAGGTCGCCCTCGGGGTAGAGCGCGGGCCCCTCCGGGAGGAGGGGGATCAGCAGGTCGGCCAGGAGGTCCACCTGCTTGTCGCCGACCGCCGAGACAGGGACGATCTCCGCCCACTCGAAGCCCAGCTCCGTGCCGAGCTGGTCGATGGCGATCAGCTGCTCGGCGAGCCGCTTGCCGTCCACGAGGTCGGTCTTCGTGACGATCGCGATCTTCGGCGTCTTCTTGATGGACGCCAGCTCCTTGGCGATGAAGCGGTCACCGGGGCCCAGCTTCTCGTTCGCCGGGAGGCAGAAACCGATCACGTCGACCTCGGCCCAGGTGGTGCGTACCACATCGTTCAGCCGTTCGCCCAGCAGGGTGCGCGGCTTGTGCAGACCCGGGGTGTCCACCAGGATCAGCTGGGCGTCGGGCCGGTGCACGATCCCCCGTACCGTGTGCCGCGTCGTCTGCGGCTGGTTCGCGGTGATCGCCACCTTCTGGCCGACCAGAGCGTTCGTGAGGGTGGACTTGCCCGCGTTGGGGCGGCCCACGAAGCAGGCGAAGCCGGCCCGGTGTTCCCCCACTGCCTTAACGGCGTGGGAGGGGCCCCCATCCTCGGCCGACTTCTCTGATGACTGGGTACGCACGCTCATGCGACCCATTCTCCCTGATCGACAAAGCGGCACCGCACCACCGGTCGCACTCACCGCCATCGGTGAGCTTTCGGTAACCCCCACGCAACGAAACCTCGCCGAAACACAGCCGTACGCGTCCGGAAACGCACGCCGGTGACCCTCTGACGGACCCCGCACCGTTGGAGACCCCATGTATCTCGCCGCTCCCCTGGCCGCGAAGGCCGCCGACACCGGCGACACCGCCTGGCTGCTCGCCGCCACCGCCCTCGTGCTGCTGATGACCCCGGGCCTGGCCCTGTTCTACGGCGGCATGGTCAGGACGAAGAGCGTGCTCAACATGCTGATGATGAGCTTCGTGTCGATCGCCCTGGTCACGGTGGTGTGGCTGGCCGCCGGCTACTCGCTCGCCTTCGGCGACGACATCGGCGGCGGCCTCCTCGGCGGCCTCGACCACCTCGGGATGAGCGGCCTCGGCCCGGACAGCGTCCAGGGCACGGTCCCCACCCTCCTCTTCGCCACCTTCCAGCTGACCTTCGCGATCATCACGGCCGCGCTGATCAGCGGCGCGATCGCGGACCGTGCGAAGTTCGCGGCCTGGCTGGTCTTCGTCCCGGTGTGGGCGCTGCTCGTATACGTTCCGATCACCCACTGGGTGTGGGGCCCGGGCGGCTGGATTCTCTCGAAGCTCGGCGCGCTCGACTTCGCGGGCGGCCTCCCGGTCGAGGTCACCTCCGGCGCCTCCGGTCTGGCCCTGTGCCTGGTCCTCGGCCCGCGCCTGGGCTTCAAGAAGGACGCGATGCGCCCGCACAACCTGCCCATGGTCGTGCTCGGCGCGGGTCTGCTCTGGTTCGGCTGGTTCGGCTTCAACGCCGGCTCGGCCCTCGGTGCGGGCGGCCTCGCCGCGGCGGCCTTCCTCAACACCCTCGCCGCCGGCTGCACCGGTCTCCTCGGCTGGCTCTTCGTCGAGCAGAAGCGCGACGGCCACCCGACGACCCTGGGCGCGGCCTCCGGCGCCGTCGCGGGCCTGGTCGCCATCACCCCGTCCTGCGGCTCGGTCTCCCTCCTCGGCGCCCTGGCCATCGGCCTCGCCGCCGGCGTCGTCTGCTCGTACGCCGTGAGCTGGAAGTTCAAACTCAACTACGACGACTCCCTCGACGTCGTCGGCGTCCACCTGGTCGGCGGGATCATCGGCACGGTCCTGATCGGCGTCTTCGCCGTCGAGTCGATGACCGGCGGGGCGGAAGGACTGCTCTACGGCGGCGGTCTCGGCCAGCTCGGCAAGCAGTTGGTGGCCGTGGCCGCCGTGGGGGCGTACGCCTTCCTCGTCACGTACGGCACGGCCAAGGTCATCGACAAGGTGATGGGCTTCCGCGCGGACGAGGAGCACGAGCACACCGGCCTCGACCTTACGGTCCACGCCGAGACCGCATACGATCACGGCGTCCTGGGCCACGGAGCCCCGGTCACCTCCTCCGTCCCCTCCTCGCAGAAGGCCAAGGCTTAAGACATGAAGCTCATCACCGCGATCGTCAAGCCGTACCGCCTCGACGAGGTCAAGACCGCCCTTCAGGAGATGGGGGTCCATGGTCTGACCGTCAGCGAGGCCAGCGGGTACGGTCGGCAGCGGGGTCACACCGAGGTGTACCGGGGCGCGGAGTACCAGGTCGATCTCGTGCCCAAGGTGCGGATCGAGGTCGTCGTGGACGACGCGGACTCCGACGCCGTGATCGACGCGATCGTCAGGGCCGCCCAGACCGGCAAGATCGGCGACGGCAAGGTGTGGGCGCTGCCGGTGGACACGGTGGTACGGGTCCGCACGGGCGAGCGGGGCCCGGACGCGCTCTGAATCCTCTGGAACGTGAGTGAGGGGTGGGGGGGGCCGCCGCCCGCGGGGCCCCCCCCACACAAAAGAAGCGCCCCCCCCGCCCAAACAAACC
>NZ_JBSFVY010000039.1:0-14137 GCF_053592555.1 Streptomyces sp. NPDC002643 | reverse complement strand
GGGGGCCGGGGGGGGGGCGGGGGGCGGGGTGCACTTAATACCCGGGTGGGGGGTGGGGGGGGGGGGGGGCCGGGGCCCGGCCGCCCCCCACCCCTCACTCATGACCAGCGGCGACCGCTCAGTCGAACACGAACGGACCCGGCGATTGCGGGCCGCTCGCCGTGCAGGTCACGGTGATGCCGAAGACCACCATCGACAGCGTGCCGCCGTATGCCTCCAGGCTGTCGCCGGAGGCGACGGTGCCGGTGAGCGGGCCGACGACCATGCCGTCGCCGGCGGCCAGCGCCGGGTTCTCGGTGCCGGTGAAGTCGACGGTGCCACCGCTCGCGTTCACGAAGGTGAGCGTGGACTGGATGGAGTCCTCGGCGAGGGCGATCGGGGCGGTGATCTCCGTGGAGGACAGCGTGACCGTGGCGGACGTACCGCTCTGGGTGGCCGTGAGGGTGGCCGAGCCGGAGCCGCCGATCGTACAGCTGGCGTCGATGGTCGCGGACTGTGGGGTGACCGCGAGGGCAGCCGGGGCGAACGCGAGGCCGACGGCGGCGAGCGTACCGGCCGCGAGGGCCGCACCGGCTCCGAGTCGTATGCGCTTCATTGAGCGATTCCCTTTCCTTGCAGGGGAGTTGAGGGAGTGCGTCATGCTGCGTGTGGGGGGTGCGGGACGTGACATGTGCGGCTCCGCCGCGTGGGCGCGACGGGGGCAGAGCAACGCGCGGCCCCGCGACGGGACTCGACGGCCCGGAACGTGACGGTCCGCCGAAGAACGGGTCCATTGATACGCGAGCGGCCTGAGATTTCAAGGGATGTTCTGCCGGTTGCGGCGAGGGTCGGCGAAACTGGCCGAAGCCGATCGCCGGGCCTCCGGCCAACGTCTTCGCGGCATCCGGCCGCCTGGGTGATCTGTCCCGCGCCGCGCGAGTTGTCGCCCGCCGGGTGTGCGCGTCCACTCGCCCGCGCAAGATTTTCGCCCAGCTCGGAGGGCTGTTACCGGCCGTAACACTAGCGCGCGGGCGATCTGTGACGGCGTTGGGCGAAGATCACTACCCTGTACGGGTGCTGTCCTATGACGAGTTGACGCCGCCGGAGCGAGAGCTGTGGGACGCGTTCCCCGAGGGGCGTCGGGTGGATCTCCGGACGGGTGCCGCCGAGGACGACCGGGTGGCCGACGGCGGGCTGTGGGGGCCGGAGCGGACGGTGCGGGCGGCGGTGGTCGCGGCGTTGCTGCTGGGCACGAACGCCGCGGACTCGGGCACGGCAGGCTCACTGAGGCTGACCGGCGCGCGGATCACCGGCCCTCTCGACCTGGCCGGCGCCCGGATCGACCATCCCCTGTGGCTGGAGGACTGCTGGTTCGAGGACGGACTGAACCTCTTCGGGGCCGAGACCCGGACGGTCGCCATCACCGGCAGCCGACTGCCCGGCCTCGAAGCGGGGTCGGCCCGTATCGACGGACGCCTCGACCTGACCGGCTCACGGGTGACGGCCGGCAATGCCTCCACCTACCCGCTCGAACCTGCCGCCGTGGCCCTCACACACGCCCACGTGAGCGGCGGCATCAACCTCAACCAGGCAGAGCTGATCGCTCCCGGCGGCTGGGCGCTGTCGGCCGGTGGCCTGGTCAGCGAAGGGGGCGTCTTCTGTCGGCGGGGTTTCGTCGCACACGGCGAAATCCGGCTGCTGGGCGCCCAGTTGCGCACCCTCTTCATGCAGGGCGCCCGACTGGAACGCCCCGGCCCAAGGGGAGTGGTCCTCGCTCTCGACAACGCCGCGGCCTCGACGATCGGCCTCTCCCGCGGGTTCACCGCGAACGGCACGGTACGGCTGCGCGGTACCCGGGTCGCCGACAACCTGACCTTCGACGGAGCCGTCCTGAACGGACCGCCGGACGGCGAAGGCGACCCCGCCGGTGACGCCCCGGCCCTCGTCGCCATGAACCTCCAGGCCGTCGACCTCGACCTCACCTTCGCCCGGAAGCCCTCCGGCACCGTCGACCTCCGGGGCGCGACGGTCTCGTACCTCCATGAGAACGAGCACAGTTGGCCGGAGAAGGTCGAGTTGGACGGCTTCGTCTACGGCTCGATCAAGGCGGAGGCGGACGGCGAGCGCCGGGAGGCCGTGGGCGACCGGGAGTCCGTGGCCCGCCGCATCCGGTGGATACGGCGCAGCCCCGGCTACAACCCGCAGCCCTACGAGCAGTTGGCGGCCTGGTACCGCAAGGCCGGGCACGACGACGACGCCCGCCGAGTCCTCCTCGCCAAGCAACGCCACCGGCGCCGCACGCTCTCCCCGGCCGCCCGCGCCTGGGGCCACCTCCTGGACGTGACCGTCGGCTACGGCTACCGCCCCTGGCTGGCCGGAGTCTGGCTGCTCGCCCTGACCCTGCTGGGCACGGCCGCCTTCCACACCGACACCCCCACCCCGGTCAAACAGGGAGAGGGCGCCCCCTTCCAGGCGTTCGTCTACACCCTCGACCTGCTGATCCCCATCGGCGGCCTCGGCCAACGCACCACCTGGTACTGGCAGGACACCACCCTCCAGTGGCTGGCGTACACGTTGATCGCCCTGGGCTGGATTCTGACGACGGCGGTCATCGCGGGGGTGACGCGGACGCTCCAGAAGAGCTAGCGCCGACGGAAGCGGGTACGGCTCAGCCCGCCGTCACCGTCACCCGTACCGTGCCGTCGGCCCCCGCCAGCAGGACCGGGGTCTGAGGGCCGCCAAGGTCCCGCACAGCCGCCCGGTCCTCGTCGGAGACGGCTTCCGCGTCGGTCACGACGGCCGCCGCCTCCAGGGACTTCGCGCCGGAGGCCACCGCCATCGCGACGGCGGTGCGCAGCGCGCTCAGCCGCAGGGACTCCAGCGCCACGGTCCCGGCGACATACGTCCGCCCCGTCTCGTCCCGTACGGCCGCCCCCTCGGGCACACCGTTGCGGGCCCGCGCGGAACGGGCCAGGGTGACGATCTTCCGGTCCTCGGGGTCAAGCCCACTGCTGTCGCTCATGCCCCGAGCATACGTAGCCGCCCGCCCCGCCCCTGCCTCAGGCCCGGTCCAGCCGCAGCCGCTCCGCCCTCGGCAGCCCGGCCACCACCAGGTCGTACGAGTCCTCGACCAGCTCCCGGATCAGCTGGTCGGGAAGGTCGCCCTCCACCGTCACCGTGTTCCAGTGCCGCTTGTTCATGTGATAGCCGGGGATGATCAGACCGGGGTGGTCGGCCCGGAGTCGTACGGCGTCCTCCGGGTCGCACTTGAGGTTGACCTTCAGGGGCCGCTGGTCCATCCAACTCAGGGCGAACATCTTCCCCAGGACCTTGAAGACGGAGATCTCGGGCCGGAAGGGGAAGTCCTCGACGGACTCGTTGAAGGACAGGCAGAGCGCGCGCAGTTCATCGGGGCTCACTCGGCTTCGCCTCCTGCCGCGGTCGTCACTCCGGCCTCGCCCTCTCGCCCTCAGGCAGCCCGGCAGGCCCGATCGGCTCCACCAGCACCGTGACGATCTTGTTCCGGCGCCCGGCGGAGGCCTCCGCCGTCAGCCGCAGCTCACGCCCGTCGGGCAGCTCGACGACGGAGGAGGCGCCGGCGATGGGCACCCGGCCCAACGCCTTGGCCAGCAGCCCGCCCACGGTCTCCACGTCCTCGTCGTCGTACGCCTCCAGCCCGTACAGCTCGCCGAGGTCGGTGATGTCGAGCCGGGCGGTGACCCGGTGGCGTTCGTCGCCCAGCTCCTCCACCGGCGGCAGCTCACGGTCGTACTCGTCGGTGATCTCGCCGACGATCTCCTCAAGGATGTCCTCGATGGTGACGATGCCGGCGGTGCCGCCGTACTCGTCGATGACGACGGCGACGTGGTTGCGCTCCTGCTGCATCTCGCGGAGCAGATCGCCGGCGTTCTTGGTGTCGGGGACGAAGACGGCGGGCCGCATGGCCGTGGACACCAGTTCGTTCTCGGCGTCCCGGCTGATGTGCGTCTTACGGGCCAGGTCCTTGAGATAGACGACACCGACGACGTCGTCCTCGCTCTCCCCGGTGACGGGAATCCGCGAGAAGCCGGAGCGCAGGGCCAGGGTCAGCGCCTGGCGGATGGTCTTGTACCGCTCGATGACGACCAGGTCGGTACGCGGCACCATCACCTCCCGCACGAGCGTGTCGCCCAGCTCGAACACCGAGTGCACCATGCGGCGCTCCTCGGCCTCGATCAGCGACTCCGCCTCGGCGAGGTCGACCAGCGCCCGCAGCTCGGCCTCGGAGGCGAAGGGCCCGCGCCTGAAGCCCTTGCCGGGCGTGAGCGCGTTACCGATGAGGATCAGCAGCGACGGAATGGGTCCCATGATCCGCGCCAGCGGCAGCAGGACGTACGCCGCAGCCGTGGCCGTGTTCAGGGGGTGCTGACGGCCGATGGTGCGCGGGGAGACCCCCACGGCGACGTACGACACGAGGACCATCACCCCGAGGGCGACGACCAGCGCCTCCCAGGTCGCGTCGAACTCCTGGAGGCAGGCGTACGTGACGAGCGTGGCGGCGGCCATCTCGCAGGCCACGCGCACCAGGAGCGCGACGTTCAGATAGCGGGTCGGGTCGGCCGTGACCTGGGCGAGCTTGGCGCTGCCGCGCCGCCCGGACCGTACGGCCTCCTCGGCGCGGAAGCTGGAGACGCGCGCGAGGCCCGCCTCCGCGCAGGCGGCGAGCCAGGCGACGACGACCAGGGCGACGGCACCGCTGATGAGGGTCGCGCTCATGACACGGTCGGGGCCGGGGACGGGCCGGTGAGGCCCTTCTCCGCACGCCAGCCGTCCACGATGGCCGCCTGGAGGCCGAACATCTCGGCCTTCTCGTCGGGCTCCTCGTGGTCGTAACCGAGCAGATGCAGCACCCCATGGACGGTCAGAAGCTGAAGCTCCTCGTCCATGGAGTGCTGCGTGGCCGCTTCCTTGCCCTGCCGCTCGGCGACCTCCGGGCAGAGCACGATGTCACCGAGCAGCCCCTGCGGCGGCTCGTCGTCGTCCTTCGACGGCGGACGCAGCTCGTCCATCGGGAAGGACATGACATCGGTCGGCCCCGGCAGATCCATCCACTGCACATGGAGCTGCTCCATGGCGTCGGCGTCCACGACGATCACCGAGAGCTCGGAGAGCGGGTGGATACGCATCCGCGCGAGCGCGTAGCGGGCGATGTCGAGGATCGCCTGCTCGTCGACCTCGGTTCCGGACTCGTTGTTGACGTCGATCGACATGGCGCTGTGCTTGTCTACTTCCCCTTGTGCCCGGACTTCCCCCGGCCGCCCTTGTGCGAGCCGTTCTCCGTGCCGTGCGTGCTGTCGTACATCTCGTACGCGTCGACGATACGGCCGACGAGCTTGTGCCGTACGACATCGTGGGACGTCAGCCGCGAGAAGTGCACGTCCTCCACACCCTCCAGGATCTCCTGCACCTGCCGCAGCCCGCTCTTCGTCCCGTTCGGCAGGTCGACCTGGGTCACATCACCGGTGATGACGATCTTCGAGTCGAACCCGAGCCGGGTCAGGAACATCTTCATCTGCTCGGGCGAGGTGTTCTGCGCCTCGTCGAGGATGATGAAGGCGTCGTTGAGCGTACGGCCACGCATGTACGCCAGCGGCGCGACCTCGATCGTTCCCGCGGCCATCAGCCTGGGAATCGAGTCCGGGTCGAGCATGTCGTGCAATGCGTCATAGAGCGGGCGCAGGTACGGGTCGATCTTCTCGTACAGCGTGCCCGGCAGGAAGCCCAGCCGCTCCCCCGCCTCGACCGCCGGGCGGGTCAGGATGATGCGGTTGACCTGCTTGGACTGGAGGGCCTGGACGGCCTTGGCCATGGCCAGGTACGTCTTGCCGGTGCCCGCCGGGCCGATGCCGAAGACGACGGTGTGCTTGTCGATGGCGTCGACGTAGCGCTTCTGGTTGAGGGTCTTGGGGCGGATGGTGCGGCCGCGTGAGGACAGGATGTTCTGCGTCAGTACCTCGGCCGGGGTCTCCTGGCCGTCGTTCTTCCCGTTCTCACTCGCCCTCAGCATGGCGATCGAGCGTTCCACGGCGTCCTCCGTCATCGGCTGTCCGGTGCGGAGCACCAGCATCATCTCGTCGAACAGGCGCTGGACGAGAGCGACTTCGGGGGCGTCGCCGACCGCGCTGATCTCATTGCCCCGGACATGGATGTCGACCGCCGGGAAGGCCTTCTCGATCACGCGCAGGAGGGAGTCGCCGGAACCCAGCACGGTCACCATGGGGTGCGCCGGCGGGACGGTGAACTGGGCTCTCGCCATTCCCTGCGCGGGGGTGTGAGCTGTGGGTGTCTGAGTCATGGGCCGGCTCTGTGGCCGCGGGTCCTCCTTGACGCGGAGAGGCTTGTGTTGCCGTTTTCCAGGGTACGACGCGGCGGTGACAGTGCCGAAGGGCTTTTTACGGGGGGAGCTCGGGGGGTTCTGAGGATTGCCGACTGCGGGTTGTGGGGGCTGGTCGCGCCCACGCGGCGGAGCCGCACATCGAAACAGCCCCGCGCCCCTTTTTTTCGGCCTTCGGCCTCAAAAAACGCTGTTCGTGCCCTCTAGCGCCAGAGAGGTGCCCCCGCCACTCCCGGCGTCGTCGCCTCGATCTTCGTTCTCACCTCGCCCATGACCTCCACGATCCGGCGCTCGTGGTCCGGGGTCAGGCGGGCCAGCGGGACCGAGCAGCTGATGGCGTCCTGGGGCGGGGTGTCGTAGTGGAGGGCGAAGCCGAAGCCGATGATGCCGGGGACACCCTCCTCGCGGTCGATGGAGTAGCCTCGGGCGCGGATCGTGGTGAGGTCGGTGATCAGGGACTCTTTCGTGGTGTGGGTGTTGGGGGTCAGGGACTCGTAGGGGCCCTCGGGGAGGGCGGTGTCGGGGCGTTCGGCGAGGAGGGCCTTGCCGAGGGCGCCCGCGTGGGCGGGGAGGCGGCGGCCCACGCGGCTGATGGTGCGCAGGTATTCGTGGGACTCACGGGTGGCCAGGTACGCGACGTTCATGCCGTCGAGGCGGGCCAGGTGGATGGTCTCGCCGAGCGCCTCGGAGGCCTCGTCGAGGTAGGGGCGTACGGCGCGGACGCGCGGGTCGGAGTCCAGATAGCTGGTGCCGGTGAGCAGGGCGCGGATGCCGATGCCGTAGAGGGAGCCGGTGGTGTCCGTGCGGACCCAGCCGCGGCCGATCAGGGTCTGGAGCAGGGCGTACATCGAGCTGCGCGGGACCTGGAGCGCGTCCGCGAGTTCCTGGAGGCGGGCGGGGCGGTCGCCGCGCGCGGCCAGCAGTTCCAGCAGGTCGAGGGTCCGCGCGGCGGACTTCACCTCGCGTACGCCGCCCCCGCCGCCGCCCGCGGCCTCTGTCTCCGACATACGCCGATCCGTCTCCGACATGCGCCCGATCGTAATCGGGGCGTGCACGACCATTGACGCTCCCTGTTCGCTTACCTAGCCTCCATCTCCATACATGGATGATGTCTACATAGGGAGATAGAGCAGGAGATGGCCCCTGTGACCGCGCCGCCCCGTGAACTGACCATCGCCGAGGTCCGGCTGACCCCGATCCTGGTGGCCGATCCGCCGCTGCTGAACACCCAGGGCGTGCATCAGCCGTACACGCCCCGGCTGATCGTGGAGATCGTGACGGCCGACGGGATCACCGGGCTCGGTGAGACGTACGGCGACACCAAGTACCTGGAGCTGGCGCGGCCGTTCGCGGCGAAGCTGGTGGGCCGTGCGGTGAGCGATCCGAACGGGTTGTTCGTGCTGGCCGACGAGGTGACGGTCGACAGGGCCAGGGTGTCGGGCCAGGTGGACGTGGGCGGGCTGCGGGGTGTCCAGACCGCCGACAAGCTGCGCCTCTCCGTGGTCTCCGCCTTCGAGGTCGCCTGTCTGGACGCGCTCGGCAAGGCCCTGGGTCTCCCGGTGCACACCCTGCTCGGCGGCAAGGTGCGCGACGCGGTCGAGTACAGCGCGTACCTCTTCTACAAGTGGGCCGACCACCCCGAGGGCGTGCCCTGCGAGAAGGACGACTGGGGTGCGGCGGTGGACCCGGCCGGGGTGGTGGAGCAGGCCCGGAGGTTCAAGGAGCGGTACGGGTTCACGTCGTTCAAGCTCAAGGGGGGTGTGTTCCCGCCGGACGAGGAGATCGCGGCGGTCCGCGCGCTGGCGGAGGCGTTCCCCGGGCATCCCCTGCGCCTCGACCCCAACGGGGCCTGGTCCGTGGAGACTTCGCTGAAGGTCGCGGACGCGTTGGCGGACGTCCTCGAATACCTGGAGGACCCGGCGCTCGGCACCACCGCGATGGCCGAGGTGGCCGCGCACAC
Organism: Streptomyces sp. NPDC002643; assembly: GCF_053592555.1. Taxonomy (NCBI): domain Bacteria; kingdom Bacillati; phylum Actinomycetota; class Actinomycetes; order Kitasatosporales; family Streptomycetaceae; genus Streptomyces; species Streptomyces sp. NPDC002643. The sequence goes on along the minus strand of NZ_JBSFVY010000039.1, from coordinate 5,825 downwards.
GGACGTCCCCCTGGCCACCAACATGTGCGTGACGACGTTCGCCGAGATCAAGGAGGCGTTCACGAGGAACGCTGTCCAGGTCGTCCTCTCCGACCACCACTACTGGGGCGGCCTGCGCAACACCCGTGAACTGGCCGCGATCTGCCGCACGTTCGGCGTCGGCGTCTCCATGCACTCCAACACCCATCTGGGCATCAGCCTCGCCGCGATGACGCAGGTGGCGGCCACGGTCCCCGACCTCCACCACGCCTGCGACTCCCACTACCCCTGGCAGTCGGAGGACGTCCTGACGGAACGCCCGACGTTCGAGAACGGCGCTGTACGTGTGTCGGACGCCCCCGGCCTGGGCGTGGAACTCGACCGCGACAGGCTGGAGTTCCTGCACCGCCGCTGGCTGGACGACGACGGTTCCCTGCGCGAACGGGACGACGCGGCGGCGATGCGGGTGGCCGACCCGAACTGGACCACCCCGAAGGTCCCCCGCTGGTAAGGCCTGCCGGTAAGGGCCTCCCTCCCCTCCCCCTGCCCACGATCGGAGCCGCTCGTGTCAGCAGCAACCCCGCCGTCACCCGCACCGTCAACCCCACCCCTCCCCGCACCCGAAGCGCACTCCCCCGCGGTCCAGTCCGCCATCCGCAAGATCTTCCGCCGCGTCGTCCCCCTCTTCTTCATCATGTTCGTGGCGAACTACATGGACCGCGTCAACATCGGCTTCGCCCAGGACCAGTTACGCGCGGACGTGGGCCTGTCGGCGGCGGCCTTCGGTCTCGGCGCGGGTGTCTTCTTCATCGCGTACGCCATCTTCGAGGTCCCCTCGAACATGCTGCTGGAGCGGTTCGGCCCCAAGGTCTGGCTGACCAGGATCATGATCAGCTGGGGTGTCGTCGCGACGGCGATGGCGTGGGTGAACAGCCCGGAGATGTTCTACGCGCTGCGGTTCCTGCTGGGGGTGGCGGAGGCCGGCTTCTTCCCCGCCGTCATCTTCTACTTCAGCCGCTGGCTGCCGGACTCGCACCGGGGCAGGGCGACCTCGATCTTCCTGATGGGCTCGGGCACGGCGACGGTGATCGTCGGCCCGATCTCCGGCGCCCTGCTCGAAATGCACGGCGTCTGGGGCCACTCCGGCTGGCAGTGGATGTTCTTCATCGAGGGCGTCTTCTCCGTACTCCTCGGCTTCGTCGTCTACCGCTTCCTCGACTCCGGCATCGAGAAGGCCGACTGGCTGACGGACGAGGAGAGGAACGGCCTGATCGCCACGATCGACGCCGAGCAGGCGGCGCGCGACGCCGAGCGCGGCACCGGCGCCCATGTCTCCCGCTGGGGACTGCTCGCCGACTTCCAGGTGCTGCTCTTCCTCTGGATCTACTTCGCGATCAATGTGGCCCTGTACGCGGTGACGTTCTGGCTGCCGTCGATCGTGGACGACATCGGCGGGCTGAGCGAGTTCCAGGTGGGGCTGCTGACGGCGGTGCCGTGGCTGTGCGCGCTGGTGGCGGTGTTCGTCTCCGGCCGCCTCTCCGACCGCCTCGGTAAACGCCGCCCCCTCCTCATCACCCTCCTGATCACCGGCGGCTGCGGCACCCTCCTGGCGGTGTTCGTGTCACCGTGGGTCGGCCTGGGCGCCCTGTGCGTGGCCGCGATGGGCTTCAAACCTGCCTCCCCCGTCTTCTGGACCATCCCCCAGAGCTACCTCGACGCCCGCGCCGCCGCCCCCGGCATAGCCCTGATCAACTCCATAGGAAACCTGGGCGGCTTCGTGGCCCCCACAACGTTCGGAATCATCGAGGACACGACGGGCTCGACGAAGGCGGGCCTGGTAGGCCTGACGGTAATCGGCTTCCTGGCAGCGGCAAGCGTCCTCTTGGTGAGGGGCGGAGCCAGAAACGACAGCCGCCGAGGCGTGAGGACGGCCCGAAGCCCCGAAGATGGGCCGAAGGCCCATAAAGGGGCGCGGGGAACTGCGCGAGCAACCACCCACAACCCGCACACGCCAACCGATCTGACCCACCCGAGCTAATAGGCGGGGGGCAAAGGGGCGCAGCCCCGGCGGGTCGTAGGGCGCCCCCCTACCGGGCCCCGCAAAACCCGGGAGCACCCCCAGCTCTATCGCCACCCCCAGCGGAGCGTTTGGTGCACACTGGCCAGACCCGCACCACCGCCAGGGAGCACAGCGTGAAGACGACGCCCAAGGGAGCACACCCACACCTCCACCCCCACCCCCAGGTCGACCCCCTCAAAGACCTACGCACCCCCACCGATCCCCCCTGGGACGTCTACCTCACCGGCACCGTCTTCCTGGACATCATCTTCACCGGCCTGGACTCCGCCCCCGTGAGGGGAACGGAGTCCTGGGCCCGAGGCATGGGATCGAGCCCCGGCGGCGTGGCGAACATGGCCACGGCCCTGGCCCGCCTGGGCCTGAGAACATCTCTCGCGGCAGCCTTCGGCGACGACCACTACGGCGAGTACTGCTGGGACACCCTGGAGAAGGGCGAGGGCATCGACCTCTCCGCGTCCCGCACGGTCCCCGGCTGGCACTCCCCGGTCACGGTCTCCATGGCGTACGAGGGCGAACGCACGATGGTCTCGCACGGCCACGCGGCGCCCCCGGAGGAGCCCGCGCCGGACTGCCCGCCCCACGCGCGCGCCGCCGTCGCCTCCCTCACGCCCGGCGTGCACGCCCCCTGGATCGCCCAGGCCGCGAGCAAGGGCACCCGGATCTTCGCGGACGTCGGCTGGGACGACACCGGTGCGTGGGACCTGGCCGGGCTGCCCGATCTGGCGCACTGCGAGGCGTTCCTGCCGAACGCGCAGGAGGCGATGCGGTACACCGGCGCCACCTCCCCCAGGTCGGCGGCGCACGCGCTCACGGAGCATGTGCCGGTGGCGGTGGTGACGCTGGGCGCGGAGGGGGCGTACGCCGTGGACGGCCGGACCGGTGAGACCGCCGAGGTCCCGGCGATCGCGGTGGAGGCGATGGACCCCACGGGCGCGGGGGACGTGTTCGTGGCCGGTTTCGTCACTGGCACGCTGGCGGAGTGGCCGCTGGCGGACCGGCTGGCCTTCGCCGGGCTGACGGCGGCCCTGTCGGTCCAGGAGTTCGGCGGCTCGTTGTCCGCGCCCGGCTGGTGCGAGATCGGCGCGTGGTGGCGCCGGGTCCAGTCCCTGGACCGCCAGGACCCCGCCGCGCTGCGCCGCTACGCCTTCCTGAACACGCTCCTCCCCGAGGAGAGCCTCACCCCCTGGCCCCTGCGCCGAGCGGTACCGACCATCGGCTTCCGCCGCTCGGCCTGACCGCCGGCTCACTCGAACGCGTAAGCCTCCACCTCGGCGAGGTAACGGGCCCGCCGCTCCTCGTCGTGTTCCAGGAAGGAGGCGAGGAAGGAGTTGCGGGCCAACTCCCGCTGCCGCTCCGGCCCGAGGCCCAGACTCTCGCCCACCGCGCGGAAGTTGTCGCCGACGTAGCCGCCGAAGTAGGCGGGGTCGTCGGAGTTGACCGTGCAGAGCAGCCCGGCGTCGAGCATCGCGGGCAGGGGGTGCTCGGTGAGGGTGTCGACGGCCCGCAGCCGTACGTTCGACAGCGGGCACAGGGTCAGCGGCACCCGCTCGCGCACCAGCCGCTCCACGAGCGCCGGGTCCTCCATACAGCGCAGCCCATGGTCGATCCGCTCGACCCCGAGGATGTCGAGGGCCTCGGTGATGTACTCCGGCGGCCCCTCCTCCCCCGCGTGGGCGACCCTCCGCAGCCCGAGCGCGGCGGCGGCCTCGTACACCTCGCGGAACTTGACCGGCGGATGCCCGACCTCGGCGGAGTCGAGTCCGATCCCGGCGATCCGGTCGAGATACGGCCCCGCGGCGTCCAGGGTCTCCATGGCCGACTCGGCGGACTCGTCCCGCAGAAAGCACATGATCAGCTGAGTGGAGACCCCATGCGTGGCCTCGCTCCTCCCCAGCGCCCGCCACAGCCCCTCGACGACCGTCCCCATGCCCACACCCCGCGCGACATGGGCCTGCGGATCGAAGAAGATCTCGGCGTGCCGTACGCCCTGGGCGGCGGCGCGGGCGAGATAGGCGTCGGCGAGGTCGGCGAAGTCCTGCTCGGTGCGGAGCACGGCCATCAGCTCGTAGTACAGATTCAGGAAGGACTGCAGATCCGAGAACTGATAGGCCTTCCGGATCGCGTCCTCGTCGGCGTAGGGGAGGGTGACCCCGTTCCGCGCGGCCAGCGTGAATGCCAGCTCGGGCTCCAGGGTGCCTTCGATATGCAGGTGCAGTTCGGCTTTGGGGATGGACATCGAAGTATCGTACGGCCCAGAGGCACACGTATCTCGCTCATCACGCTGATCACGCTCATCGGCGCTTGGGCAGCGCCACCCGCATCAGATCGTGCGCCACGGTCAGCTCGCCCTCGAACCCGGCTGCCCGCGCCTGCCGTTCGAACTCCTCCGGCTCGGTGTACCGCTGGCTGAAGTGGGTGAGCACCAGATGCCGTACGCCGCAGTCACGGGCGACGGAGGCGGCCTGACCTGCGGTCAGATGCCCGTGCTCGACGGCGAGTTCGATGTCCTCGTTCAGGAACGTGGACTCGATGACGAGCATGTCGGCGGCGTCCGCGAGGGCGTACACCCCGTCGCACAGCCGGGTGTCCATGACGAACGCGAACCGCTGCCCCCGCCGCGACTCGCTCACCTCGTCGAGAGAGACGCCCCCGAGCGCCCCCTCCCGCTGAATCCGCCCGATGTCCGGCCCCTTGATCCCGTGCGCGGCGAGCCGCTCGGGCAGCATGCGCCGCCCGTCGGGCTCGACGAGCCGGTACCCGTACGACTCGACGGGGTGGGAGAGCCTGCGGGCGTCGAGCGTGTACGAGGAGGAGGCGGCCAGTTCCCCGCCCTCACCGGTGACGGGCTGCTCGATCAGCTGGACGGTCTCGCGGTAGGCGGTGGCGTAGCGCAGCCGGTCGAAGAAGCGCTGCCCGGAGTGCGGGAAATGGGCGGTGACGCCATGCGGGACACGGTCGAGGTTGATGCGCTGGATGACACCCGCGAGCCCCAGCGAATGGTCGCCGTGGAAGTGGGTGACACAGATCCGGTTGAGGTCGTGGGCGGCGACCCCGGCGCGCAGCATCTGCCGTTGTGTGCCCTCACCGGGGTCGAACATGATGCCCTGGCCGTCCCAGCGCAGCAGATAGCCGTTGTGGTTGCGGTGCCGGGTGGGGACCTGGCTGGCGGTGCCGAGGACCACCAATTCACGTACGGACATGGTTGGTTGTCCGGTCCCGGTCAGCCGGGGGGCCACTGCATGCCACGGCCGCCGAGGACGTGGGCGTGCGCGTGGAAGACGGTCTGGCCGGCGCCGGAGCCGGTGTTGAAGATGGTCCGGTAGCTCTCCAGCTTGTCCTCCTCCGCGACGGCCCGGGTCTCGCGGAGGACGTCCGCGGCGAGGGCGGGGGCGGCGGTGGCGAGGGTGGCGGCGTCCGGGTAGTGCGCCTTCGGGATCACGAGGACGTGGGTGGGTGCCTGGGGGTTGATGTCCCGGAACGCGACGGTCGTCTCTGTCTCGCGCACGATCGTGGCCGGTACATGTCCCGCCGCGATCTTGCAGAACAGACAGTCGTCCTGCGGCTCCCCTGCCATGTCGATCCTCTCGGTTGCGCCGGTGATCACGTACCCGGCATGGTACCGACCGGTCTGCGCCCCTTCACCCCCTGGCGCCTTATAGCTCGGGGGTTCGGGGTTGTTTGGCGGGTGCGGCTGGTGTGTGGTTGCTCGCGCAGTTCCCCGCGCCCCTAAAGGCTTGGGGCTGCGCCCCGCCTTTTTAGGGGCGCG
>NZ_JBSFVY010000038.1:0-84047 GCF_053592555.1 Streptomyces sp. NPDC002643 | reverse complement strand
CACTGGTCACACTGGCGCCGCCGCCATCAACACCGCGCCCGCCTCAGCCACTACCGCCGACGAGGCCACCGACCCCCATAACTGCGGCTGCAGTACTAGCAGATTCCGGAACCCCGAACGCGACCCACAAGGCGGGACGCACCATGCACACGTAGCATCACAGCACTAGCGTGAATTACGGCCAGGCTGGCCAGCGCATGTGCGCTCACCCAGCCACGGTTTCGCATTCCGGGCGCTATCGATCTTTCCGTCATGCATCCTTCACAGGATTCCGGTGTGAGACGGTCGAATACTGTGCCGGTTTACCTATAAAATCAGTGAAGGCCGGAAACGGTCACCCGGGCGTCGCGGGCATGACGCAAGACGACAAGTCTGCGCACCCGGAGGACACCGTGCCCGCCCTGTTTCCCGCCCTCACCGGCATAACGGCCTGCTTCGGCCACACCCGGGCCAGCGCGGTATCGGGCCGCCCGGGCGCCCCATCCGTCAAGTGGGCCGACTCCTCAAGAACCACAGCCACGTTGGCCATCCTTGCCGACGCGATCGAGCACGCGGGACTTCGCGGAAGCGCGCCCCCGACAGAAACCCAGTTCCGTGAGCATCAACGTCTCCCTTGTCCTTGTGCTGGCACTGGCGGTGTGGTTACTGATCCGCAATGGGAGCCTCAAGACAGGCCACGCAATAGCGGCCGTCCTCCTGGGCTTCTACCTCCACGACAGCTCCCTCGCTCCGTCCATCAGCCGCATCATGCTGGGCGCGGCCGGGGCGCTCAGCGGGATCCGCATATAGACCGGCTGCCGCACCCTCGTGGGCCCGGGCAGTACGCCGCTTCCTCCGGGTGCTGCTGCCTGGCGCGCGTCCGCTGGCAGCCCCTCCTTATCAGGTCCCGACTCGGACGCCGCAGCGCCCAAAGCCTGAGCCGGTGTTCATTCCACCCGTTCTCGAACGGGCGGTTTCTCCCCTCTGCCTGGACAGTGTTCCGCGGGGCTGTTTGGGAGAGGAACACCAGCCTGCCTTCCCCGCCGGGCAGCACAGCCGAAACCTCAGAGATCACCGCTGCGATGGCCGTCGAGGAACTCGGCCGGCAAAGCGCGAGCCCGTTCGTTTCTCGTGGCGCGCCTCGTCATGAGGTCCCTATCCCTCCTCCATGCCGAATCCAGGTGGCTGACGCCCCCTTCTGGTCATCCGTCCCCGAGGTCGCCAATGTCTGATGCTTCACGTTCGTCCCGCTCCGCTCGACGGCGGCGACACGGTAGACCCCCTAGACAGAGCCTGACCTCCGCCCGAGGTCTTCGTACGCGGGTGCGAATGATCGCTGTTCTACCGGCCCTCGCCGTGCTGATGCTGCTGTCCGGTGGCGAGTACCTGGTGCGTTCTCAACTTCTGGGATCCGTCGGCCACTCGCTGGTGTGGGCTGTGGCATCCGCTGGGTGTCTGATCGTGGTGGCGGTGGCGTGGCGTCTCGGTGATGGAACCGCTGGCGAAGTGCACCGACAGCGCGTAGCGAACACGGATGCCGTGGAACAGTGGATAGCCCGGCTTCACACGGTGACCACCGATGGCGGCAAGGCCATCCACAAGACGATGGATCGACTGCAGCGGGGGGAACGGCCCGCGGTGCATGAACTTCCGTTGCCTCTCAACGACCGAGATAGATTTGCCGTTCTCGAGCACGAACTGTACCGATTCGTACGCGACGCACAGGTGTTGATCGTCGGTGCTTCCGCCCAGCAGGAGAAGCGGGCGCATCTGACGCTTGGACGCCGGATGCTGATGCTGCTCAATCAGATGCTCACGGCGTTCGACGAGCTGGAGCGTGAGATCGAGGATCCCGAGGTCCTGCGCCCTCTGTGGCAGTTGGACCACATGGCGACTCGCGCCCGGCGTTTCGCCGAGAGCATCGCCGTGGTGGGAGGTTCTGTGCCACGGCGCTCCGACAAACCGACATCGCTGTCCGACGTGATCAGCCATGCGATCGCCGAGGTCGAGCAGTACCCACGGGTCAAGCTGGCGTCGCCCGTCGAGGGCTCGATCCACGGTAGAGCGGCAGCCGGCCTAATTCACCTGCTGGCCGAACTCATCGACAACGCAACGAACTTCTCACCACCGGACGCACCGGTAATGATCAGGGTCGTTCGGGTGTCAGCTGGCGTCGCGATCGAGATCGATGATCACGGGCGACTGATGCCTGACGGGACCCGAGAGCAGTTGAACGGGCTGCTGGCGGACGTGTCCCGGCACAGCGTCGGCGAGTACGTGCACGATGGACGGATCGGGATGTGGGTGGTCGCCACTCACGCACGCCGGATCGGTCTCCAAGTCAGGCTGCAGACGAACGTCTACCACTCCAACCAGGCAGTCGTCGTCATTCCCTTCGCCTTGATTCACGGCACATCGGATGACAGAACAGAGCTCGGCCGAGCGGACCGCGCGGCGCACGACCTCGCACCCCGCGCAGTGGGAGCGCGACCACCAGGCCGGGGCGATGGCCTTCGCCAGAGCGTTAGCGCGGGCGGACCTCCGCCAGCTCCACGACCCATGCGCCCCCCACTGCCCCGCGCGACAGCCAACTCGGAGCAAGGCACGCTGCCTCTGCCTCAGCGCAGGACCCCCTCCCGGCGGGCAGCGCCCGAGCAGCTTCCGCCTGGACAGGCGGGTACGTCTGGCTCGGCAAGCGAGGCTCCGCCGCCGCTGGCGGTCCGGGACACCTCGCGGTCCTACCTGGCGCAGGGCCTGCGCAAGGCCGCCCCCAGTCGCGCCGAGCCGGCCAAGGCCCCTGACAGCGGGCTGCTGGCGCAGATCGCCGCAGGACGTCGCCGCGCAGCCCATCAGGGTCCCAGCGGCGACCAGCCCCCCAACCGTTCCCTCCCCCACAACGCCTTGGAGGCACCAGATGAACCCCGAGACCCCGGCGAATGACCTGACCTGGCTGCTGAAGGATTTCGTCGAGAAGACCACCGGAGCGCAGAGTGCGCTCGTGACGTCCCGAGACGGTCTGCAGGTCAGTTACTTCAGCACGCGGGAGGGATCCGAGCCGGACACGCTGAGCGCCATCGCGAGCGGGATGCACTCGCTGGCCATCGGCGCCAACCTCGAACTCCAGGTGGAAGGCGGCGTCCGCCAGGTCACCGTGGAACTGGACGCGGGCTACCTGTTCATCATGGCCGCCGGGAAAGGGGCGCTGCTGAGCGTCCTGGCCGACAACACCACGGACGTCGAGCAGATCTCCTTCGAGACGGCCCTGCTGGTCAAGCGCATGCCCGGGTACCTTTCCGTGGCCCTGCGGCAACAGGCTGCCGCTGCCGGCGAGCCGGTCCTGTGAAGTGGTACGCGACAGCAACGCGGTCTGGATCGAAGACGATCTGGGCTCGGTCCGGCCCTACGCCCTGGTCCATGGGCGTGTCCGCGCCTCGCATCCCGAACTCGACCGGTCCTCCCTCGTCCAGGCCAGCCGCGAACCGCCCGCGACGGCCCTGCAGACCCACTACGCGCAGGTGTTCAACCTGTGCCGTTCCGGGCCGCGCTCGGTCGCCGAGATCGCCGCCACGCTCGAGAAGCCCCTGCAGGTGGTCAAGATCTGGTTGTCCGACCTTCTCGACGACCGCTACCTGACGGTGCCCATGCCGACCGGATTCACCACAGCCACCACCGACCGACGCGTACTGGAGGACGTCCTTGACGGGCTACGCAGAAGCCTCTGACCTGACGATCCCGGCCAAGGTCGTGGTCGCCGGCGGCTTCGGGGCGGGCAAGACCACCCTGGTCGGCACCGTCAGCGAGATCAAACCGCTGCGGACCGAGGAAACCCTCACCATGGCCGGCATCGGCACGGACAGCCTGGCCGGCATCGAACGCAAATCGCACACCACGGTGGCCATGGACTTCGGCCGCATGACCTTTCCCCTCAGTGCCCGCACACTGAGGGAGCTGCGGTTCGGCCCGACGGCGCACGTCCAGCTGCTGCTGTTCGGCACCCCCGGCCAGGACCGGTTCTGGTTCATGTGGGACGACCTGTCGAAGGGCGCTGTCGGCGCCATCGTCCTCACCGACACACGCCGGCTCGAAGACTGCTTTCCGGCCGTCGAGTACTTCGAGCGCCGCGGGACACCGTTCCTCGTGGCGATCAACCGCTTCGACGGAGCCCACCCCTACACGGAGGACGCCGTCCGCGCGGCTCTCCAGCTCGCTGACCATATCCCCGTCGTCTCGTGCGACGCACGAGAGAAAGCCTCCGCGCAGCGGGTGCTGATCGCCCTGTTCGAGCACGTCTGCGAGCGTGCCCGACCCCTCCCGCTGCTCACCCGCCCCGAGTTTTCGCCCCCGGAGACCCACTGATGACCGCCTTCGACGACCAGAGCACCCGCCCCGACCTCGTCCCTGCCGACCGCGAACTCGACGCGCGCATGCACCTGTTGCCGACGCTGAACCTCGCCGAGGACCAGCCGGTCCCGGCGTTCGACGAACTCGCTGCGGCGCTGGCAGCGGAAGCGGCCGAGCTCATGAGGAGTCCGGTGGGCTTCTACAGCATGGTCAACATCTTCAAGAACGGCTACCAGCACTTCGCCGGCATGTACGTCCCCGCAGGCCAAGGCAGTGGAGAGAGCCAGGCCGCCGCCAGTGAGATCCCGCCCGTGCAGCGGTTCATGCCCCGCAACGAGGGATGGTGCGTCCACACCCTGGACCGCCGCAAGATCCTGCCCCTCGAAGACATCTACGACTACCCCCGCTGGTCGGGCAACGGGGCCGTCGCCAAGCTCGGCGCCCGCACCTACCTCGGCGGCCCCCTGATCCACCAGCCCACGGACACCGGCGTCGGAACCATCTGCCTGGTCGGAGACCGGGTGACCGCCTGGGGACGCTCCGGCGTCAGCCTCATCAAGCACTACCAGCAGCAGACCCTGTCCCTGATCGACGAGCTGCCCGCCCAAGCGCCGCACCTGCACACCCCGCCGCGCTGACCAAACACCACGGCAAGGCTGTAGGGCCGGTGGCCCGAGGAAGGGAGAACACAGGATGCCTTCTGTCGACGTGTATCTGACCGACGCCCAGCAAAGCCTGCGCGAGCAAGGCCGGAAGTTCGCCCGTGCAGAAGTCGCCCCCCGCATCGCCGACATGGAGGCGGCGGGCACCCACACCGACCACGACCTCGCACGCCTCATGGGCGAGCGAGGCTGGTTCGGCGTGTTCCTCGGCGCCGAGTACGGGGGCCTGGCCGCCGGACACATCGCCAGGACACTCCTGCTCGACGAACTCTCCTACGTCAGCGGAGCCGCCGGCGCGATTCTGCAGGCCCCGTTCATCCCCACACTCGCCCTCCTCTACCGCGGCAGCACGGAGCAGAAACAGCGGTGGCTCCCCCTTATCGCCGCTGGCACGCTGTACATGGCCATCGCGGTCACCGAACCGGAACACGGCAGCCACGTCATCGGCATGACCAGTACCGCCCGCCGTAAGGGCAAGGACTGGATCATCAACGCCGACAAGTGCTGGGTCGGCGCCTCCGGCATCGCCCACCTCTACCTCGTCATCGCCCGCACCGGCAAGCGCGGACACCCCCGGAGCCTGTCGGCCTTCCTCATCGAAGCCGACCGGGACGGACTCGACATCACGCAGCCGCCCCTGGTCGGTCTACACGGCTTCACCGCCGGTGACATACGGCTGCGCGACGTCCGCGTCCCCGCGAGCGCCATGCTCGGCGAGGAAGGAGACGGCCTGGACATCGCCTACACCGCCTCCCTCGTCTGCGGCCGGCCCAACCTCGCCGCCGTCGCGCTGGGCCTGCACCGCAGAGTGCTGGACGTAACCACCGCATTCCTCACCGGCCGTCCCCGCTACGACGGTGTCCTGGCCGACCTGCCAGTCATCGGCAACCACCTCGCGGAAATCAAGTCCCGTCTGATGACCGCCGAAAGCAGCGTCTATCACGCAGCGCACCTCCTGGACCAAGGCGTTCCGTGCGACGCCGAGCTGCTCAACGCCAAACTCGTCAACAGCCGGGCTGCCAAGGCTTCACTCCAGGAAGCCAAAGACGCTCACGGCGGATACGGCGGACGGGCCGACTACGAGATATCCCGTCTCTCCCGCGACATCGACCTCATCTCAGCTCCCGCCGGCCCGGACGACCTCCAGCTCCACCGCCTCGGCGAAATCGCCCGCGGCATCGACCGCCTCCAGTGGTCCGAACGCTACCTCGCGAGAACCGCCCCCCAAACGCCCCTTCCCTGACCCTGAAGTTCCCGCGCCCCTGCCCAACCGACTCGGAGCACCTCCATGACGACGACAACTCCCGCCGTCAGTACGGCCGAAGCAAGCCTCTCGGCATCGTTGGCTGACGCGCGGCGGGAGCTGGACGGCATTGCGTACCGAAGCATCCCCTCCGCCCCGCGCGCCGTCGCCGCAGCACTCACCTCCCTCGAAGCGCTCACCCCCGCCCTGCTCCCGCACGCCCGGGCCCTGGCCGCCCGGCTCGACGAAACGCAGAGCCCCGCACTCCACGAACTCATCGAGCGCACAAAGAACCGCGCCGCCTCCCGACCACGGGCAGACCTGGCGTACGAACACCTGCTGGTCCTGGTCAGCCAGTTGCAGGATCTGCTGCGCACGCTGGAGCGAGCGCACGGCATTCCATACCGGCGCGCACAGGCAGCCTCCGCCAGGCGTCGCCGCAACCGAGGTACATCCCAAGGCGCTCAGACTGACCGAAAGGGCGAGCCTTCGCCGAGACCTCAGGCCATACGACAGCGCAGCCCGCTGATGGCACTCGGCTCGGACGTAAGCCTGCGCCAGCTCACCGCCTACCCGAGTTCCGCCCGGATTCACGACTGCCTCAGGGGCGGTAAAGATCACTACATCGTCGACGCCGCCTTCGCCGAGCAACTCGTCGCCGCAGCCCCGTTCCTCCCCGCCGCCGTCGCCATCAACGACGCGTTCGCGACCCGCTCAGCCGACTTCCTCTCACGGCACCTGCGCATCACCCAGTTCATCGACCTCGGCTGCGGCCTCCCTACCTATCCCCCGCTGCACGAGACCGCCGCCAGGGCTCATCCTCTATCAGCCGGAATCACCCTGGTCTACATAGACCACGACCCGATCGTCATGGCCCACGCCGCAACGCTGCTCACGGCCCCGGCACCACACTGCATCATCCACGTGCACGCCGACCTGGCCCGGCCCGAAAGCATCATGACCGCCCCGGACCTGCTGAGCACCGTGGACCTGTCGCAGCCCGTAGCCGTCCTCGCCCACGCCGTCCTGCACGAACTGCCCGACCACATCGCCTACCCCGCCCTCTCGGCTCTCACCAGCCGACTGCCGCCAGGAAGCGCCCTCTCCATCACCCATCCCACTGCCGACCTGCACCCCGGCCACATGGACAAAGCAGCGGCCCTGTACACCGAGGCGATCGGTCCCATTGCGCTGCGCAGCCGTGCCGAGGTCGCCCGGTTCGCAGACGGATGGCACCTGCTCGATCCCGGAGTGACCGAGACGGCCCTCTGGCATACCGGTCCAGCCCCCACGTACCCCGCCGGAAGCTCGGCAGCATTCGCAGCTGTCGCCGTCAAGGCGTAACGCCCGCACTGCACCGCACCCGTCCTCCGGCTTGCCCTCTTCCTCACCCCTGCACCGGGCGCCGTGCGGCTTCCACCCGCAAACTTGCCGGTCCCTGCGCACATCCTGCTCGAACCCCAAGAAGGAGGCCCCGTTGACCTGCGATTGCACTGAATTGCGTGTTGCCTGCTGGAACCTGGAGCACGTGCGCCACGAGGCGCTGCATAACCGAGCGGGGGTGTAAGACCCCCGCCTTCCGGCGGTCGCAGCCGACCGGAAGAAGCTGAGGACAGCCTGAGCCGGGGAACGCCGGCAAGGGCAGGAGCAGTCCTGACAAAGCCCGGACGCACCAGCACTACCAGATGGCGTGGGTCGGGCAAGCGAGGTCAGAAGGTGTAACGAGAGTGAACCGGCATTCGAAGCCCCGTAACAGTTCCAGCGGCTCAAATCTGGTGGATATGGGCCGTGATGCAGTGCGTGCCACCTCTTTGTTTTTGGAGGGGGCAACTCTGAAGCCGACTGTGTTTATCGGTGAGGAGTCCGTGCCGAATGTCTGCGGCGTAGGCACGGAGATGCTGCCGGGGTATAGCTGGACGCCTAACTGGCCAATCGGTTATGTGGTGAACGTGGGAACCACCTGCGGCTCCCCTCTGATCCGGGCATCCGGTCCGGAAAGTGGGAAGGTCCGTTGCCGACTGACGGCCGCAGTGTGGGACGGAGGCCCCGTAGTAGTCCGAACGTGCGAGAGGCACGTACATGGCGAAGGGGGCCAGCAAGTCAGCAGTAAGGATGCTGGAATGCCAGGAGGACGACGGTGAATACCGACGAACTGGAGTGGGCGGTCACCAAGGCCGAACGCCGGGTACTGGAGATCCAGACCAAGCTGCACCGTTGGGCAAATGACGATCAACATCGCAGGTTCGACGACCTGTTCAACCTCGTGGCCGACCCCGCCTTCCTTCTGGTGGCGTGGTATCGGGTGCGAGGGAACAAGGGGGCGCGTACGGCCGGAGTGGACGGAAAGACGGTCCACTCCATCGAGGCCGGACAGGGCGTCGAGGTGTTCCTCGACAAACTGCGCTCTCAACTCAGAGAGCTGACGTTCCAACCGGTACCGGTGCGGGAAAGGATGATCCCCAAGGCGGGCGGAAAGAAGCGCCGCCTTGGCATCCCCACCGTGGCAGACCGGGTGGTCCAGGCTTCTCTGAAGCTGGTGCTGGAGCCGATCTTCGAGGCGGATTTCCTCCCGTGCTCCTACGGGTTCCGACCCAATCGCCGAGCCCACGACGCAATCGCCGAGACTCGCCTGATGACATCCAAGAATTATGAGTGGGTGGTAGAGGGCGACATCAAAGCGTGCTTTGACGAGATCTCGCACCCGGCCCTGATGGATCGAGTGCGGGACAGGATCAAGGACAGGCGCGTCCTGGACCTGGTGAAGGCATTCCTCAAGTCAGGCATCCTTTCCAAGGACGGCCAGACACGAGAAACCCACACCGGCACCCCGCAAGGAGGCATCCTCACGCCCCCAACACAATGGATAACTCGGGCGCATGTCACCCTCGGTGTCGGTGGCGTCGTGCTTCTGGTCACCCTGGGTGGTCTTCTTCCTGGCCGGGATGCGGTGCCGGATGGTGATCTTTTCGGGGCCGATGAGGATGTCCTGGACCAGCAGGCGCAGCACGCGTTGGCGCTGGGGCACCTCGGCCATGGCGGCGTTGCTGCGGAGCTGGGCGAGGAAGTCTTCGAGGCTGGCGGCGAGTTGGAGGTAGGCGTCGCGGTCGGCGAGTTGGGAGTCGAGTGCGTCGAGTTGGCTGCGCAGGCTTGCTTCGCGGGCGCGCAGGTCGGGCATCCGGGCGCGGAGTTCGTCGATGGTGATCAGCTGTTCCTGGAAGGCTTCGATCATCCTGGTGATCGCCATGTTCGCCTTGGCCAGGGCGAGTTCGGTCCGGGCGCGTTGGCGGGTGGCCGGGTCCGAGGTGCGGGCGCGTTCGAGGCGCTGGTCGATCTCGGCCCGGATCAGGTGCGGGTCGGCGAGCAGGGCGGTGATGTGGTCCCAGACGAGGGCGTCGAGGTAGTCGGCGCGGACTGGTTTGCTGGCGCAGATGCGGCCGTCTTCGTAGCGGTAGTCGTCGGAGCCCAGACACCGGTAGTAGTAGATCTTGTTGTTGGCGCTCGTCGTGGTGTGGCTGCGGTAGTAGCCGTATCCGCACGTCGCGCAGGCGATGATGCCCTGCAGCAGGGAGGGGACCTTGCTGTTGCGGGAGGCGAACTTCTTGTTGTTGGCCAGGCGCTGGGCGACGCGCTCGAAGGTGGCCTGGTCGATGATCGCGGGGACGGGGATCGTGATCCATTCCTCGCGGGGGCGGTCGATGGCCTTGACCGGGCGTGGGGTGGTGCGGCCCTGCAGGCGCGCGACGCGGTTGAGAGACGGGGGCTCGTGGACGAGCCGGGTCTTGCCGAAGACGGCATGGCCCGCGTAGGCGGGGTTGCGGAGCATGCCCCAGACGACGCTGCGATCCCAGCGCGTCTTGCCGGTGCGGGTCAAGGTGCCGGACTCGCTCAGCCAGCGGGTCAGCTCGGCGAGGGAGGCGCCCTCGTCGGCGTAGCGGCGAAACAGCTCGGCCACCAGCACGGCTTCGTGCTCGACGATCTCGTAAGAGGCCCCGCACTCGGGGGTTTTGCGCAGGTAGCGGTAGCCGAACGGGGCGCCGGCCAGGACGTTCACGGACCCGGCCTTGGCCCGGTAGGTCTTGCCGCGCCGGTAGCGTTCCATGAGCTGGGCCTTCTCGTACTCGGCGAACATGCCCTGGAACTGGACGAGCAGCTGGTCCTCGGGGCTGTCGCCACGCGGCCCGCGGACGAACTCCACACGCGTGCCCGCGCGGGCGAACTCCTCGATCAGCAGGGCCTGGTAGGCGAACTTGCGGGCGAGGCGGTCCGGCGCGTAGCACAGCACCACATCCACGCCGACCTGGGCGACGAGGTCCCGCAGCCGCTCCAGGCCGGGACGGATCAGGGTGGCGCCGGAGTGTCCCTCGTCCTCGAAGACCCACTCCTCGGGCAGCTCAAGATGCAGCGCGGCGGCGTGCGCGCGCAGCGCCGCGGTCTGCGATCCGATCGTCTGGTCCTTCTTCTGCCGGGCCGAGGAGACCCGGGCGTAGATCGCCGCACTGGTCATCGCGCGGCCCTCCTTCGCTGCGAGGTGCTCGCAAACGGGAACGGTGTGGGGGGACCAGTACGGCATAGGCCGCCGACAGGTCCGCGTCCGCGTGACGGGAGAAGACACACTCCAGCTCCAGCGTCCGCTCGCTCATGGCCCGGGACGTTTCCCCAGGTCCTCCCGCTGAAGGAACTCCGCCAGGGCCCGCGCCACCACGGACGACAAGGTGGCATCACCCGCGCGCGCATGGGCCCGCGCCCGCTCGGCCAGCGAGCCGGGCAGCTTGACGGTGAACACGACGTTCGCTTCGGGGACTTCGACGCGGCCTGCAGCCATGGCCTGCTCCACATACCGGCGTGCCTGACGCACCGACACCTCGTACCGGCCGGCCAGCACACGCGCGGCGGCAAGGGCGGACAGTCCCGCCGCGACCAGGTCAGCGGCGGCATTGACCCGCCGGGCGTACTCGATGCCGTCGACACGCTCCCCGCGCACCATGTCATGAATGTACTACCCGTCACGACGACGCCTACTCTCCGTACGCGGCAGCTTCTCCAACCGCCGGTAGCTGAGCGTCACCTCAAAGCAGAAGTTGCCCATTGTGTTGGGGGCGTGATTTCACCGTTGTTGGCGAACATCGCCCTCTCCGTACTGGACGAGCATATGGCCAGTATGGCCGGGGGGCCGAACTCGACCTCCTACGAGCGCAGAAAGCGCAGGCGTCTGGGACTCGGAAACTACCGGCTCGTCCGGTACGCCGACGATTTCCTGGTGCTTGTGTGGGGCACCCGCGAGGACGCGGAGGCCATGCGCGACGAGGTCGCTTCGGTTCTCACACCGATGGGACTCACTCTGTCGGCAGAGAAGACGTTCATCACGCATATCGATGAAGGGTTTGACTTCCTCGGATGGCACATCCAGCGCCATCTCAAGCGGGGCACGGACAGGCGGTATGTCTACAACTACCCCTCCAAGAAGGCGCTCAATGCCGTCAAGGAGAAGGTGAAGAAGATCTGCCGGAGCAGTACGAACCTTCCCTTCACCGCCCTGTTGCACCAGCTCAACCCGGTGCTCTTCGGGTGGTGTAACTACTTCCGCCCCGGAGTGTCCAAGGTGACGTTCCAGTACCTTAACCACTACACGTGGAAGAGGGTGTTCATCTGGGCGTGCCGTAAACACAAAGGAATGCGGCTGAGTGGATTCCGCCGAGTTTATTGCGACGGCGGATGGGAGCCCGTCACGGAGAGTGGAAAGCTGCTCCAGCCGGGTCGGATGTCTACTACCCGATACCGGTTCCGTGGATACAGCATCCCTACACCGTGGACGGTGACTGCATGAGATCACAGAATGCCCGAACGGGACTTGTGGAGAGCCCGGTGCTCGGAGACGGTGCGCCGTTTCACTCGGCGTTGGATCGCCCCCGCAGGGGGTCGAGGTTCGGAAGGAGGTGACCTCGGGGCCGCCCGTCTTACCTGGACGCGAAAGCGCGAGGGGACAACAGCATGGCGGGAAAGCGCGGAGCGTTGAGGAGACGTCGAAGGCGCTGCTGTGCAAGGCCCGCGTGATACGGCGAAGGCCATACTGCTTCAAGCCCAGTCACCAGTGGTGGAAAGAGCACACCCTGCGACACGACGTCTGAAGTCGCAGCCGTCGGCATCGGACGAGTCCGAGTTTCCTCGTCTCAACCCTTCCGGCCGGCGGGCGGCGGACAACGAGTTCGCTCAAGGAGACGGACCGGGTCGCCTACGTCACGCTCGATACGTCCAACGCAAGGGGAATACGGGATCGCCTACGGGGCGCGAGCCCTATGGCGACGGAGGGGGCGTAGTAGTCGTCGGAGTAACGCCCGACCGGGGAGGACGGGAAAGCCGTCCACACGGGCGAAGGCCCCCAGGTGTCAACAGATCCTTCACGATGGCGAGGTATGCGAAATGCAGAGCGCCGAAGCCATTCTGGGGATCATCCGTGAACGCGGCAGGCGAGGTCTGCCGCTAGAACGTCTCTACCGGTGCTTATTCAACCGGGAGTTGTACTTGCTTGCCTACGGGCGGATCTACCGCAACGACGGTGCGATGACGCCCGGCATCACGGCCGAGACCGTGGACGGCATGCGCCTGGAGAAGATCCAGGTGATCATCGACGCGCTCCGTGCTGAGCGTTATCGATGGTCACCGACCCGCCGCGTCTACATCGAGAAGAAGGGAAAGAGCAAGAGTCGGCGCGGTTTAGGTCTGCCTACGTGGTCGGACAAGCTGCTGCAAGAAGTGATGCGCCTGCTGCTTGAGGCGTATTACGAGCCGCAGTTCTCCGAACACTCCCACGGCTTTCGGCCCGGCCGGGGCTGTCACACCGCCCTGCAATCGATCTACCCAGGGTGGAGGGGCACAACATGGTTCGTCGAGGGAGACGTCAAAGCCTGCTTCGACAGTTTGGATCATGAGATCCTTCGGTCGATCCTGGCCGAGAAGATCCACGACAACCGCTTCCTGCGGTTGGTCGACGGACTGCTCCGGGCCGGGTATCTGGAGCAGTGGCGGTATCACGCGACGCTGAGCGGCTCACCGCAAGGCGGCGTGATTTCGCCGCTTTTATCCAATATCTACCTGGACCGGCTGGACAAGTACATCGAGACGAGCCTGCTGCCCGCCTGCAACCGGGGAGCCCGGCGCACGCCGTATCGTCCGTACATGCTGCTGTGGCAGCGCGCCTTCCGCCTGGAGCAGCAGGGGGAGTTGGAGGCCGGTCGGGCCCTGCGCAAGCAGATGAAGACCATGTCCTCCCGCGACCCCGATGATCCAGGTTATCGGCGGCTGAACTACTGCCGCTACGCAGACGATTGGTTGCTCGGGTTCACCGGGCCGAAGCGGGAAGCCGAGGAGATCAAGGCCGACATCGGGCGGTTCCTGCGCGACGAGCTCAAGCTGGAGCTGTCCGAGGACAAGACCCTGATCACTCATGGGCGGACGAGCGCCGCCCGGTTCCTCGGCTACGAGATCGTGGTC
Organism: Streptomyces sp. NPDC002643; assembly: GCF_053592555.1. Taxonomy (NCBI): domain Bacteria; kingdom Bacillati; phylum Actinomycetota; class Actinomycetes; order Kitasatosporales; family Streptomycetaceae; genus Streptomyces; species Streptomyces sp. NPDC002643. Next base: position 70,334 of record NZ_JBSFVY010000038.1, on the reverse strand, counting down.
TTGGACAACGACACCAAGCACGACCATCGCGGTCATCGCAGCATCAACGCGCAGATCGGGTTGAAGGTGCCTGCTGACGTTATCCGCGCCAAGTGCCGCCCCTACCTGCACCATGGCCGACCGATCCGGCGGACCGAACGCACGGTCAACAGCGACTTTTCCATTGTCGCCCAGTACCAGGCGGAGTTCCGCGGAATCGCCGGTTACTACCAGCTCGCCTTCAACCTCCATCGCCTCGGACGGCTGAAGCACGTGATGGAGCGTTCCTTGGTCAAGACGCTGGCGCGGAAGTATCGCGTTCGCGTTTCCAAGGTCTACCGGCGCTACCGGACCGTGCTGAAGACGGATCGCGGCCCTCGTCGAGGGCTTCAGGTCACCGTCGAACACGGGGAGGGACGAAAGCCGTTGGTGGCGCAGTGGGGCGGAATCTCACTGGCGCACAAGACCAGGATCGGCAGTCTCGACGACCACCCGACGCAGGTGTGGAACAGCGCGCGCAATGAAGTGGTAGAGCGCCTGCTCGCCGACACCTGCGAGATGTGCGGGTCCCACAACGGTGTCGAAGTGCACCACATTCGGCACCTGAAGGATCTGAACGTCCGGGGACGGGCACCCAAGCCCGCCTGGGCCCAGAGGATGGCCGCGCGCCATCGGAAGACCCTGGTCGTCTGCCGTGTCTGCCACGAGGACATTCACTACGGCGAAAGTCGCTCGCGGCAGAACTCATGAGAAGAAAAGGCACTGGAGAGCCGGATGCGGTTACAAGCCGCACGTCCGGTTCGGTGGGGGGCCGTTGGAAAAGGGCCTGGTCACAGGCACCTCGCTGGCGGCCTACCCAACGGCACGCCGGGTTCGGAAGGCGGTCCGGGGAAACCCACCAGCGGCAACGCTGGCAGGGCGCCCCGGGCCGACCTTACAACGGAGGCGGCGGCCAGATGCGCCGTCTGGCACACCGCATCCTCGCCGCGTACCAGCCGCACATCGTCTTCCGCCAGGAACTGACCCGGGGCCTGGGACCACGGCAAGCGCGCCCTGTACGAGGAGGCGACCGCGCTCGGCGGCCTGTTCCCGTTCATGGTGGCTCCACGCGAAGGCCGCAGCCGCAATCCGACCGGCGTGATGGTCGACCCGCATTTGTTCGAGATCGTCGCCCAAACCGATCACGATCTGCCGTGGAAGGCGATCTGCCACGTCCAGGTGCGCCTCAAGGGCTGCCCCAAGACGCTTCATCTGGCATCCGGCCATCTGTGCCACTTCGATCCCGATCTGCGCGCCACTGAGGCCCGTCGGCTCACCACCCTGGCCGACCACGGACGCACCGCCCTGATGGGCATGGACGGAAACAGCTACCCCCACCGCCTTGCCGACGAGGTCTCTGAACCGAAGGTCTGGACGGAGGTCGAGGACCCCGTCCACTTCCAGCACCGCACCATCGAGCGAAACGGCGTTCGCGTTAGCGACACACGCCCGAGCGAGATCCTCACCGGCGGTCCGAAGGCCGTCTTCACCGACCTCGCCCACCATGCCGGCACCGTTCTCCGGCAGTCCGGTGCCCTCGCCCCCACCGCCAGCATGAAGCGCACGGATCAGGGACCGCCGCAACGCATCGACTGGATACTCGGCACCCCCGACTGGGCGCCAGCCCTCCTGCGCGTCGAGGTCATCGACACCGAGGACGTCCGACGGGTGACCGACCACGCCCTCGTCATCGCCACCTTCGATCTCGCCGCCGTGCAACGCATCCTCACCACCGCCGTATGACCCTCCCGCACCACGAGACCGGCCACGCCGTGGCCCTCGTCTACCGACCGCGAGACGCGGCCCCGGTCGCGGGCCGCCGCCAGGAGCTGACCTGCACCGGGGACACCCGCACGGAACTGCAAGCGGCAGGGAACCGCCCTCGGCAGCCAAGCCGCCACGCGACCATCCCACCTAGCTGGCCTCGTCACCGCGCTGCCCAACGTAGGCAGGTCGAACACCCCGTCCACTATCAACACCGCACCATCGAACGGGAGGGCTTCCGCGTACCCGACACCGCGCGGGAAGAGATCCTTTCAGGTGGCTCGCGGCGATTCGGCCACAACCGGAGCCTGTGCCCGCCCCTCAATGCAGGGGTGCGCGGCCTACGTTCCCCGGAATTACGCGGCGGGCAACGCGACTCAAACACGCGTGTTCGACAAGAGCCAGCGGCTCGTTGTCCCAGACATCATCAGATGTCCCCAACCCGGCCTTCAAGCCACGTCGTTGGTGACATCAACGTGCCCGTCGTCCTCGTCGGCCACAGGTATGCCCCGACCTCTTGCCCCCGCGAATCCCAGGAGGAAGCATGACCGTCGCCCCCGTTTTCACTCACCCTCTCCCGAGCGGCCCGGCCTTGCCCGGGCTACCGATCGAACCGACCTCACGGCCGGTCGACGCATCGTCCCGGTGCGCATCGCGGACAGCTCACGCCCGACACCGAGGTGGGGGGCATGACCGACCCGCACCAGCTGCCGGCACCCATTCGGATCTGGGCCGAGAACACCCTGGGCGCGCTCAGCACCGTACGCGACGCCTCGCCCGAGGATCCCCTGCCAGGTCTGTGGCACGTGGTCCGCGCATGTGACCGCGCCTGCTTCGTCATCAAGATCGCACGAACGCCCGGGGCTTTCACCCGGGAGACGTTCGCCCACCGGCACGCTGTGCCCGCCCTCGGCCAGGGGAACGCGCCACGTCTACTGGCCACCTCCCCACGGCACCTGGCACTGATCGTGACCTCCCTGACCGGCACGCCCCTGCCCCAGCTACGACTGCAGGACGCCGCTCTCAAGGCGGTCCACTGGCGAGCAGGATCTCTCGTTGCCCAACTGCATCAGGCCGGACGACCAGCCGGCGACGCACACCGCGAGGCGCCATCGGTGCTGTCCCGAATCGCCGACGAATCGGCTCGTCACCTCGATGCTGCCAGCAACTGGCTGTCGGCGGGGAACGAGAAGTTCGTGAGGGATCACGCGGACCGTCTGCGTGTCATCGACCGGCTGCCTCTCGGCTTCATCCACGGCGGCGTCATCGAAACGAGTCTTCTGTGGTCCGGCAAGTCGCAGCTGACCCTGCGTGACTTCGAGTCGTCGCACTTCGCCCCGGTCGTCCTGGACTTCGTCCACCTGGCCTGCGGGCTGTGGGCCACCCGGCCACGCCTGCGCAGCGCCTTCTTCGGCGGTTATGGCCGCATCCTCGGCCACGACGAACGGCTTGCCCTGCGCTGTCTGACGGCTCTGCACGCCGCACGGTCGCTGGCCGAAGGGCACCTCCATGACGACCCTGCAGCCGCCAAAAGAGGCCGAGCCGTGCTCGACCGGCTGAAGAACGAGGTGAACGCCTGATGCCCGTACTCCCGCTGAACCTCGCCGACGGACCGGCGATCCGCTGCCCGGGCCGAGGCCGAGGAGAGAGCCCGTGAGCGCTACATCTCGCTCGGAGGCGGCGAACTGTGCCGTTGGAGCCGGCCGGTTGCCTCCTCCGCCGCCCGCCGAGCTGCGCTATGGCGGTCGGTACGGCAAGAATCCAATGGCCAACGCGTCGTTCGCGGCGATGTGCCGGCGGCTTCCGTCGGTGCTGCAGCAGACCGCCAAGATGGCGTGGGCCATCGACCGCCGGGCCGTGCTGTTGCTGGGCATCTGCCAGCTGGCCATCGGGGGCAGCGCCGCCCTGCAGCTGACCGCGACCGCCGATGCGATGCGGTCGGTCCTGGCTGGCGGGGAGGTGGCCGACCGGTTGCGTGAGGCGTTGCCCGCGCTGGTGGTCGTCGCGCTGGCGGCGGCCGTCGGGCGGGTCGCGACCGCGCTGTCCTCGTACGCGGACGGCCGGATCACGCCGCCGCTGACGACCGAGGCGGACAGCAGCCTGGTGGAGGCGGTGTGCCGGATGGAGGCCGCCGCCCGCGCCGAGGACGGCTGCGCGGACCGGGGGGAGGCTGCGGAGATGGGCGTAGTGCGCAGTCGCCTGGTGGTGCAGGACGCCACCCGTCTCACGGCTGCCGTCGTCCGTATGGTCACCGCGAGCGGGGTGCTGACGGTGCTGATGTTGCCGCTGCTGCTGCTCGCTGTCGTGCCCGCCGGGGTGGGCGCCGTTCTGCACGCGAAGGTCACCTACGAGACGCACTACGCCAACGTGGCCGACCGCAACGTCCGGCAGAACATGCGCGGCTGGGTGACCAGCCTGAAATTCGCCGACGAGGTCCGTGCCAACGGCATGACCGACTATTAGGGCTCCGTTAGGTCTGTCTGCCTGCCGTGTTCATGGGCATGAGGACTGTGTGGATGCACATGAAGTGAACCGTGCTCGGGCGACGTTGGCGTTGTTCGTGGCTGACGTTTTCGCGTCGGTGCCGCGCAAGGATCAGCGGGCGAAGGGCGACTGCTATCTGCGGGGACTGATGCTGGACGGACGGCGGAAGTCGATCCAGCCGATGGCGGAACGGCTGCCGGACGGCAACGAGCAGAACCTGCAGCAGTTCGTGAACCAGTCGACCTGGGATCCGGTGCCGGTGCGGCGGCGGATCGCGGAGCGGATGGTGCCGCGGATCGGCCCGGACGCCTGGGCGGTCGACGACGTGTCGTTCCCCAAGGACGGCCGGATGTCGGTCGCCGTTGCGCACCAGTACTGCGGGGCGCTGGGCAAGCAGGCCAACTGCCAGGTCGCGGTGAGCGTGCACGCGGTCTCCGACACCGCCTCCTGTCCGCTGCAGTGGCGGTTGTTCGTGCCGCAGGAGTGGGCGCACGATGCCGTGCGGCGGCAGAAGACCGGGATACCGCAGGAGGTCGGGCACCGGGAGAAGTGGCGCCTGGCCCTGGACATCCTCGACGAGCTGGCCGGGTGGGGGCTGGTGCCGCCGGTAGTGGTGGCCGACGCCGGCTACGGGCAGAACGCCGACTTCCGCGACGGCCTGCACGGCCGGGGCATCGGCTATGTCGTGGCGGTCCACTCCGACGTGACGGTCCACCCGCACGACGTGCAGCCCACCGCCCCGGCTTGGTCCGGAAACGGCCGCAGGCCGCAGCCCCGCTACCGCGACAAGCCGTCCCCGGTGGCCGCGCTGGCAGCCGGCCACGGGCGGCAGGCGTTCAGCGAAGTGACCTGGCGTGAAGGCTCACGCGGGCCGATGCGCTCGCGCTTTCTGGCACTGCGGGTGCGGCCGGCCGGGGTCCGGGCCCGCCGCCTGGCCCAGGCCGCCGCCACCGCCGAGCACGGCCACTGGGACGGCGTCCTGCCCGACGTGACACTGCTGGTCGAATGGCCCCAGGACGCCGAAGCACCCACCGACTACTGGCTGTCCAACCTGCCCGCCGGCACCCCGCTGGCCGAACTGGTCCGCCTGGCCAAGATCCGCTGGCGCATCGAACACGACTACCGGGAACTCAAACACGGCCTCGGCCTGGACCACTTCGAGGGACGCTCCTGGACCGGCTGGCACCACCACGTCACCCTGGTCACCGCCGCCCACGCATTCCTCACCGAACAGCGCCTGGCCCCAAAAGCCGATACAGCGGACTCACCCTCTACCAGACCCTCGACGCCATCCAGGACCTGCTGAACTGTTGGACCGGCACCTGCACCACCTGCCACCAGCCCCTCCCCGCCGGGACACACACCACACCAAGACCCAGACAGACCTAACGGAGTCCTACTAGTGCTGGGTTCCTCTTTCGCTGGGTATATGTCCTGGTGGCGGGGTAGTTGACGGTGCTCGGGGGCGGGTGCTGGGCGATGGTTTTATGGGCACGGCCGGGGTGTGACGAGGACGAACGGGTCGTCGTTCGCCGGTTGTCGCGGGCGAGGAAGGCTCCGCGGGATGCGGTGATGCGGGCCCGGATGATCGAGCTGAGCTGGTCGGGGCTGCACGTGCCGGCGATCGCTGTGGAGTTGGGCTGCAGCCAGAAGACGGTCCGGTGCTGGCTGCACCGCTTCAACAGCTTGGGCCTGGAAGGACTGGGTGACCTGGGCGGGCAGGGCCGCAAGCGGCGGATCACCGAGGAGGAACGGTCCAGGATCATCTCCCTGGTCAAGACCGTGCCGCCGGGACGGCTGAGGTGGGAACCCGTCGGGGAGCTATGGGCCTTCGATGAGTCCGGGCCACCCGAGTGGACCCTGGATTCCCTGGCCGCGGCAGCGCGGGCCGAGGGAATCGAGGTGGGGCGCTCGCAGGTCCGCCGGATCCTGCTCGCCGAGGGCGTGCGCTGGCGCCGCACCCGGTCCTGGACGCGCTCGAAGGACCCGGACTTCGTCCCAAAAGGACACGGATCATCGGCCTCTACACCCACCCGCCCGACGACGCGACGGTGATCTGCGCCGATGAGCTGGGGCCGGTGATCCCGCGGACCTTCCCGCCCGCACCCGCCTGGTCACCGGACGGGCACCGGATCAAAGCGGAACTCGACTACAGCCGCGGACCGGAGAAGACCTGGGTCTACGGCGGTCTGCGACCAGTCGACGGCCAGGCAGTCACGATGACCGCATCTTCCCGGAACAGCGTCTTCTACCAGCAGTTCCTGCAACTGATCGAGGATGCCAACCCGGACGGGGAGCTCTGGATCGTCACCGACAACCTCTCCAGTCACAACAGCCTGTCCACCCGAGCCTGGCTCGAAGACCATCCCCGCATCCACCACGCCTTCATCCCCGTCGGCGCGTGCTGGCTCAACCTGCAGGAAGGCTGGTGGCGCATCTTCCGAAAAGCCGCCCTCGCCGGCCGGTCATTCGCCAACCGCGACGACATCGAACTAGCCACGACCCTGGCGACCGACCAGCTCAACTCCCGTGCCAACCCCTGGATCTGGGGCAGGCCCGCCCCGCCCACCCGCACACACCGGCGGCGATACATGTACGTCCTTTGAGGAATCCAGCACTAGCGGACAGCCCCGTTATCGCGTTCACCAACGACAGCGCGGTCGACGCGGTACGCGACAACAGGCTCGCCCAACTGGTTGCCGGTCGACCGGAGTACGTGGAGTACCGGTCCTGGCTGCGGGCAGGCCGCGGATTCGAGGCGCCGGAACACCTCGCCCTGCTCCAGAAGCTCCGGACCCACCAGCTGCGCCACCTCAACAACGGTGTGCCCGGCGGCTACTGGGTCGCCGAAGCCGTCCCGGAAGCCGCCCTTCAAGCGGTGGTGCGCTCATGGCCCACCGCCGACATCGCCGAGATCCTCGTGATGACAGACGGGGTGAGCGCCGCGGTCGAGGAGTACGGTCTGTACCCCTCGTGGGGCCACCTGGCTCGCGCCTGCCGAACCGACGGTCCGGACAAGGCCATCCAAGCGATCCGGGACCTGGAGATGACGGAGGACCCCGACGGCCGACTCTTCCCCCGCTACAAGATCGCGGACGATAAAGCACTCGCCTACCTACGGTTCCCACCCGCCGCGCCACAGGGAAAGCGCACGGGCAGTTGAAGCCCGGCAGCGACGCCCCACTCCCCTAACCGGATGCATGACCTTCTCCTGTGTCACCCTGCTGCCGTGGCCATGAGGTACATGGCCACGCAAAGGGGGTGGCGATGCCGAAGGGATCCCTGGCGGCAGACTTCGAGCGCCTGCGGGCCGTGACGAACGCGCACCAACGCGGCCGAATGTTCGAGCAGCTGCTGGAGCGGCTCTTCCAGCAGGCGCACTTCCGAGTCGACCGCAACGCGGGCATCTCGACGCCACGGCAGACAGACCTCGTGGCCCGCTACGGCGACGTGTGGTACCTGATCGAGGCGAAGTGGCAGAACGCCCCAGCCGACGTGGACGTCTTCGACGCCGTCCTCCGGCGGTTGCAGCGGGCGGCATCGTCCCAAGTCGTCGGCGTGATCGTGAGCGTATCGGGGTTCACCGACACCGTGATCGAGGAGGCGGCGAAGTGCCGCGGGCAGGAGCTGGTGCTCCTCCTCGGGGAAGAGGAACTGGCCGAGGTGCTTGCCGCGCCCGTGTCCGTGGCGGGGCTGTTGCACCGCATGCGGGAGCACCTCGTCACCCACGGCCGCGTGCACCTGGCCGCCGACGCCAAGCCCCGGCGGCACAGACGGCGCCCCTCCAGCGACCTGCCCGCCTCCGATCTCAGGCTGCTCGGCACCGACCTCGCCCCGCTCCCGTACGTGTCGGGCGAGGGAGGCTTCACCGACCTGGTGTTCGTCCAGGAGCTGGCGGACGTGGACTGGGTGCCGGCCGACGGGAGCGGAGTGTGTCTCGACCTGCCGATCGGCACCTTCGACGAGAACGGGCTCGCCGACCTCCTGTACGCCCTGACTTCGCTGGGCTGGACCACCTCCCGGCCTCAGTGGGCGATCCATCAGGCCACCCGCAACTGGCACGGCGTGGGCGCCCGCGAATTCCTAGACACACTGCGAGCCTGGAAGGAGCGCTACGACAGCCTGGACGAGGACGATGTGCACCACACCGAGAAGGTGACCTACGTCGACACCTTCCCGGACGGAGGTTTTTACACACTGGCCGCCGATCTCTCCAGCCACCCCTCACGCGTGGTCTACCACTGCCACGTGTCGTTCCAGCTCACCGGCATCCCGCTGGACACTCAGCCGCTCCGTCACGTCTTCGAGCAGTTCGATGCCCTCGGCACCGGCTACTTCCGGCCTATGACGGCGAAGGCCGTCACGCGGGCCTGGCTGCCGGAGCCGCTGCCGCTGGAAGTCGTCGGCTATCTCGTCTCCCACGACTCGTTCCCCTTCGACGAGCTGAATCTGGCCGACGACGAGGCCGCTGACCTGCCCAAGCCTCCCGACGAGTGGGTGATCGGCGTCGTGGCCAAGAACCCATTCCGGGATCGGGACGGGGTGTCCGCCCCGGACGGCTGGCCAGGCGGGCTTGAGTCCAGCAGCATCATCGTGTGCAGCCTGCGCAGTCACCACCCGCTGAACGACATCCCCGACGGCTACCGCCTGTACACGTGGGAGCAGGCCCACACGACGGACGCGCGCGTCCTCCGCCCCGTCGCCGACTGGTGATCGATCGCACAGACCGACCCGAGAGAGCACCCCAAGACCGGGAGGTCTCCCAGCGGGGATGGTTACGCAGCAGCCACTGCCCAGCTTCCGTGAGGACCTCGGACAACGGCTTCGCCTACACCTGCCCGGGACAAATATTCATGCTCTTCCTCCTCGGCATTGCTCCAGACCTCGACGACGAACACAAGGCAGAAGCCGAGGCCAGGGTGGACAACGATCCCACTGCCGTCACAGCAGTTCTCATCGATGCCTACCGGAGATGGGCCAAGGCAGCCGAAGGCCCTGCGGTCAGGGAACTAAGCCTGTCCGTGATCGGCTGCCTCGCGATGCCGACGAAGGCCGCGGAGGTCGAGATTCCGAGGCTCTTCGAGATGCTCCGCGACTCCGCCATCACCAACAACTGAGCGTCACGTCACCTGCGACGCCGCGCCGACGCCGCCCGTGGAGTACTTGTCGGCCGTCGCGCGGGGGAGTGCGGCCAGTCCCATGGCCCGCTCAATCCTGATCTCGATGACCACACGCTCGGGGTCCGGGGCCGGAGTCCGTCCGTACCGGTCGGCGTAGCGCGCCACGGCATCGTCGACCGCTGCCGCGTCGGTGAGCACCTCGGCCGTGCCTTCCAGGGTGGCCCAGCGTCCTCCGTCGACCTGGCAAACGGCCACGCGGGCTTCGCCGGGACGGAACGCCTGAATATTGGCGACCTTCTTGCTTGATTTGCGTGTGATAACCCGGGCGACTCTGGCGTCGGCATCAACGGTGACTCCGACGGGCACCACATGCGGACTTCCGTCGGGCCGCAAAGTGGTCAGCGTGCACAGATGGTATTCATTCCAGAACTCAGAGTGTTCAGATGTCTGGCTGAATTTGTCACTAGGCATGCCCGGGATCGTAACGCCGAGCACCTCGCGGATTGACACAGAAGTGACCGCTTCCACACAAGCCCTCACGCCCAGGATGCCGACCCTATGCGGCGTTATCTACGACATGCCCACATTACGCCCTTGCCAAATATCTCAAACCGGTAACAGAAGCGTGAGTCCTCCATGTGTGAGCGACCACAATGACCACAAGTGAATCAGCAGTTCAGGGCCATGATCAAGAATCGGGAATGGATGATTTAGCAGGTTTTATTGGCACTGATCACCACCTTTCATTGATCTTCGAGATGTCGTTTTCCGGCCTTGATCTCAGACGAGCCTCACGTAAGGTCCGAGACTGTTCCCGTGAGCCTCACCGAAGGGCTTCGACTGGGCCGAATGCTCGTTCGCGCTAGCGACCGTGTGTGTCCGGAGGGGATCGAGCGTGTCCTCGCGGCTCAATCGCTGGGGTCGGCGTGTGCCCTTCGGTCGGTGCTGGTCTCGGCGTCCGTGATCACCTTCATGAATGCCGTCCGGGGACCCGAACATCGTTGACCCGTGGTGGCTGGCGCCCGGCTCCGAGCAAGAGCCCCGATCGGCCGGTACGAAGGGATTGCTCAATGTCTCCGGGAGAAAGTCGTCGCGGCGCTCCGGAATCTCCGGTGCCTGCGCGAGAGCAGGCGAGCCGCCGGCGGCTGGGGCGGTGGCGTACGGCTGAGAGGCGGACCGTGGAGCGCGACCTCCACCGTCGGCTGCGGCAAGAGCTGCGCAACCTCGGCATTCACCCGCCCCTGGACGTGGAGGAGCTGGTCCGGGCGCTCAGTGAGAGGCGCGGACGCCCGATCGTCTTGCGCCCCTTCCCGCTGGAGAAGCCAGGGCCCTCGGGGCTGTGGATCGATACGCCGCAGATGGACGTGATCCTCTACCAGCAGGAGACGACCCGGCTGCACCAGCGGCAGATCATCCTCCACGAGATCCTCCACATCCTCGTCGCCGAGTGGGAGGCGGACCAAGCCAAGGAGTCGCCGGAGGAGTCCCCGGACGACTTCGTCGAGGGCTGGGCGACCCTCATCCCCGTACTCGATCCCAAGCTGATCCGGCGGGTCGCCCGCCGCTGCTCGTACGAGGACGAGGAGGAATGCTCGGTCGAGCTCGCGGCCACGATCATCCTGGAGTGGTCCTCGGTGCTCGACGAGCTCCCGCCGCTGTCCGACGACCCGGAGGTACGTCGCGTTCAGTCCGCCCTGGGCGACCGGCGAGGGTGGCTGTAGTCCGTGACCGAGATGCTCCTGCTGATCATTGCGGCTGCTGTCATTTGGCGGATCTACCTGTGGTCGCGGGCCCCGCACGACGCTCCCACCCGGTCGGTCGCCCTCTCCCTCCTGAGCGCTGGCCTGTCGTATCCGGTGGCCATGCCGGGGGGCACCACCGGCATCGACACCGTGGCCGGGCACGGCACGGCGAAGCTGGTCCAGAACGTCCTGCTGTTGCTGACGGTCTACTTCCTGATGTGCTTCTACCTGTACTCGGCCGACGGGCAAGCAGCGCGGCGTCGCGCCCGGTGGGAAGCCGTCGTCGTGGCCGCAGTCACAGCAGCGATCATCCTGGCGGCAGTAAACGTGCCGCACGAGGCGCTCGCCGGCTCGTTCAGCACGGCGGACATGACGATCCCCCAGGTCGCCTTCTTCTACGCCGGCGCCGGCCTGTATCTGATGTACGCGCTCGGTGCTGCCGGACGGTGGTCCGCCCGCTACGCCCGCATGTCACGTCGCCCTCACGCAACGGGCCTGTGGATGACCGCGATCGGCCTCGGCACGATGGCGGTGGCCTGCGCCGTCCGCGCGGTCTTCGTCGCCGTCCGGTGGAGCGGGGGGACCGTGTCGCATCAGCTCATGGCGAGCGTGGCGGTCGGGCTGGTGGTGTCGAGTCTGCTCTTCGTCGCGGGCATCACCTATTCGGGGGTCCGCGCCAGGATCACGGCGACGCGGCTGTGGCTGCGCCGCCGGCGGGATCACCGTCGGCTGACCCCGCTGTGGCAGCTGCTGATCGAGGTCTATCCGGAGAATGAGCTGCGCCCTGCTTCCCGCAGGTTCTGGGACCGGTGGCGGGCGCGTGGCGTGCACCGGCGCTACCACCGGCGGATAGTGGAATGCCGGGACGGGCTGGTCGACATCAGCCCCTACCTGGTGCGTGGTGAGGACGGCACCGGCCTGCTGGACCTTGAGCCGACTCAGCTGGCCCGGCGCCTGCAATCCGCTGCGACCATGATCAAGAACGGCGTCCCGGCGCCGGGTCAGGCGGTCGCCCTGGCGGTGCCGCAGGAAGACGACCGGAACGCTGATGTCCGTCAGCTGATCGCGGTGTCGGAAGCGCTCCGGCTGACCGCGTGACCGTGGAAGAACGAGGGAGACGAGACGAGATGCTGATCACCGCCGGCCGGGTCCTGACCGGGTCCGGGACGTACCTGGAGGACGGCGCCGTCCTCGTCGAGGGCGACTCGATCACCGAAGTCGGGCCGCGCACGCAGCTCGCTGAGCGAGCCGGGGCAGCCACGGCTCAACTGGCGTTTCCCGACGCGACGGTGGTGCCCGGGCTGATCGACGCCCATGTGCATCTCGCGTTCGACGGCGGCGGCGACCCGGTGGCCACGCTCCACGAGTCCAGCGACGAGAGACTGCTGCAGGACATGCGCCAGCGCGCGGAGCAGCTCCTGTCCAGCGGTGTGACGACGGTCCGCGACCTGGGCGACCGCAACGGCCTGACCCTCCGCCTCGACACGGAGATCAGCCAGGGCAGCATTCCCGGCCCGCGCATCGTGTCCGCGGGCACACCGGCCACCCCGCCCGGAGGCCACTGCTACTTCCTGGGCGGTGAGGTATCCGGCGTGGCCGAGGTCCGTGATCTCGTGCGGCGCAACCTCGCTGGGGGTGCCGGCGTGATCAAGGCGATGCTGACCGGCGGCGGCCTGACCAAGGACGGGCCGAAGAGCTGGCAGAGCCAGTTCTCCGCAGAGGAACTCCAGGCCCTCGTGGACGAGGCACACCAGGCCGGAGTGCCAGTGGCCGCGCACGCGCACGGAGCGGACGGCATCTCAGCGGCCGTGGACGCCGGCGTGGACACGATCGAGCACTGCACCTGGATGACGAGCGACGGCTTCGACCTCCGTCAGGACGTCCTGAAGAAGATCATCGACCAGGGCATCGCGGTCTGCCCTGCCGTCAGCCCGCACTGGCAGATGCTACCCCGCTTCTTCGGGGAAGAGCGGGCAGCAGCCATGTTCGCCCTGGTCCGCGAGATGGCCGAAGCCGGCGCCAAGCTCATCGCCGGAACCGACGCCGGCGTTCAGCGGGCCGGGTTCGACGGGCTCGTGCCGGCGCTCGCGTTCTACGAGCACCTGGGCCTGCCCAACAGCCGGATCCTCGACATGGCCACTGCGGACGCAGCCGGAGCCCTGGGGCTGGGCAGGCAGACGGGCCGGATCGCGCCCGGGCTCCGCGCGGACCTGCTGGTCGTCGGCGGAGATCCACTGGACGACCTCGGTGCCCTCCAGCAGATCCGTGCCGTGATCGCGGCAGGACGGGTGCACGAGGCGAGCTCGCTGGCAGAGAAGCAGCAGTAGCCACGCCGCCGGCCCGCAGCCCAGAAGCTGCGGGCCGGACTACTACTTGGTGTCCGCTTCCTTCTCCGTCATCTCCGCCACCAGCTCGTTGACCAGCGCCAACGCCTTGGGCGACAGACCCTGCGAACCCAGGCCGCGAGCTCGCACCCGGCCCACGGCGCCCTTCTTCGCGGCGGCCAGCAGCTGGAGACCCTCATAGACCTGGGCGGCCACGGCCTCGTCCGGCTCGAAGTACATCCGGGACACACCGACAACGGCAGCCAGCGCATCCAGGACCACGGGCGGCGCCGCGTCCGTGACGCCGGCCCGAAGATCGGCGAAGTCTTCCCCGGTAATGATCTCCGCCCCGGCATGGGCATTCACCTCGGCCGCCATCTCGGCGTCCGAGGGGGGTCCCTGCGGACCGGGATAGGAGCGCTGCAAGATCAGAGTGATCTTCTCAGCGAGGGATCCCGGCGGCCCGCTGAACTCCGCAGCGGCGGCTTCCTGGAGTTCGGACTCCCCCGCCGTGCCGTTCTTCCTCGCCTCTGCGGCGGCCATGGAGCGGTCCTCAGCCCAGCGCAGCTCGACTTCACTGACGCCGTATCTCGCTGCCAGGGCCGCGACGTACTTGTCCTTGAGTCGGCGGTCACCGCGCTCGGCTCCCGCGACCGGTCCGGCGCTCTTGGTTCCGATCACCGCGGCCGTCTCGTACTGATAGATGCCGGCATCGCAGCGCAGATCGGCCAGATCAGGCAGGCCGGTGCGCGGGAACAGATCGTTCAGATCACCTCTGAGCGCCGCCGCGTATGCGGGCAGCTTCTCCGGATCGGGCGAGGAGTGGCCGGCCTCCCAGTTCGCCACCGCGGAGTCGGACACGCCCAGCTCTGCCGCCACCTCACTCTGGAAGATGTCGGCAACTCGCCGTACCGCGCGAGCACGGTCTCGGTCGAAGTGACGGGCAGGCATCAGACCTCGCTTTTTCTCTAAGTTGAAGTGAATGCATTTTGTTGACTTTTACTTCTGGTGGGAATAGCTTCAGCGTAGCGAAAACAGGGTGCCTTCGCATACCGCTGGCCCTCTGGATTCGGCCTCCCCACCAGCATCTCTGGGCTGCGGTGAGGTCCCGCACCTCGTGTGAGAGGTCCCCTCTTCGCGGCGGCGCGGCGTGTTCCACCGCGTACCTGGGGGTCAGTAGTCCCAGCCAGCAGTCCCCCGGCTCCGCAGTGGATACCCCGTTTCTCCCCTCCCCGTCAGGAAGTCCGCGCCATGCCGCAGCACCCCTTAAGCCCAGCGGCCAGTCCGCTCGGTGCGTGCGACGCCTGACTCAGGAGATCACTTCTCCTTCGCCTCGCTCCGCCTGCTCGACCCGCCCTGGGCGCCGCCCGACGAGTTGTCGAGAAGGCAAGAGCTAAGTCTGGATGTCTTCGCAGGCCACACGTATGTTGCTGGTCCCCCGCCGGGCATCCGCCCGGCGACCGGCACGAAAGGAGACGCGTGAGGCGCGCACCGCCCACCGCAACGGGCCACGGCCCCGTAAACGCCGACGGCGCCTGAGAGCGGGAACTCTCAGACGCCAAACGGCCAGGACACCCGCGCCCCGGGAAGGGCGCGGAGATCACCCAACGAATCCGCTCTGGTCCCTTTCCACCAGCACCGGAACGGATCTGCTTCAAGGGAGAGTTTCGCATGCCGACTGCCCTGCGTGAAAGGCCGAAGACCCCAGCCTGCGCGGCAGCCTGTGCCCCCGCCACCCCGCCAGTGCGGCGGAGTGGCGGTGATGCCTGATGGCACGTATCCGCACCGTCAAGCCGGAGATGTTCGAGTCGGAGTCGCTGGCGGAGTGCTCGGTGACCGCCATGCTCACCTTCATCGGGCTGCTGACGCAGGCTGACGACTCCGGCCGTCACCGCGACCATCCGGCGATCATCGCCGGACGGCTGTGGGCACTACGCCCGGAGCACACCGCCGCCCACGTAGCCCAGGACCTGGAGGAGCTGGCCACCGCCGGGTTGATATGCCGCTACACCGGATGCGACGGACGTACCTGGCTGCACGTCGTGACGTGGGAGCAGCATCAGAAGATCAACAAGGCCACGGCGTCCCGGGTGCCGCGCTGCACCCGCCACCAGGGCCACCAGCCGTGCGGAAAGTGCCAGACCGGCGCCTGCCCCACCACGCGCACGGCACCGTCTGTGACGTCTCACGGAACCCTCCCGGAGCACTCCGCGAGCCCGCGGGGAGGGGTGCACCGCCCGGTCGCGGACGCCACTCAGCCCGCAGAGACCACCACGGGCCCCGGAGAGACGTTGTCCGTGCCGCAGACCGGCCCAGCTGCATCCGCTGCGGCACCGCCGGGGAAAAGTGCAGGTCAGACGGCAGTCCCGGAGTCCTCCCGGAGGACTACGGGAGGACTCCCGGAGGACTCCCGCTCTGGATCTAGGATCTTGGATCCTGGATCTGTACCTAGGGGGCGCGAGGCGCCCGCACCCGACGCCGTCCCCGGATCGGTCTCCGCGAAGGAGCTGGTCGCCGAGTACGTCCGGGACTGCCAGCGCCGACCGCCGGCGGACGTCCTCGGGCTCCTGGGACGCAAGATCCGGGTCCTGCTGGACGAGCGCTTCGACCCGCAGGACATCCGCACGGCCCTGGAGCGGCTGCGGGCCAAGGGCCTGCACCCGAGCGTCCTGCCGAGCCTGGTGAACGAGGTCGTCAACGCCTCGCAGCAGGCTGCCTCGGCGCCGTCATCCGCCTCCGGCGCGGGGCCCTGGGCCAGCACCTCCGGATACACGCCCTACCTCAACCCGACCGAGCCGACGACGTTCGGAGGCCGCCTGTGACCCGCGCACACCTCGCCGACCCTCAGCCCGCCATCGGCGAGCGGCTGCGCGCCCGGTTGGAGGCCAGGCTGACCGAGCGCGGCATCGACCCGACTGCGCCGCTGCCGGACACCCCGGAGCCGATCCCGGCGCTGGAGGCCGCGCAGGCGCGTATCCCGGTCGACTACCGCGACGCCGTGGTCGAGCACCCCGACGTCGCCGCCTGGGTCCGTTCCATCACCGAGGCCGCGGTCGAGCCGAACGCCGGCGGGCTCAACCCGCACTTCGGCGCAGCCGGGCGCCGACGGATCGCGCACGGCCCGTCGCTGCTGCTGTGGGGCAGCACCGGGGCGGGCAAGACGCATCAGGCGTACGGCGCGATCCGGGCCCTGACCGCCGCCGGGTGCGGTGTGTCCTGGCAGGCGACGACTGCCGCCGACCTGTACGCCGACATGCGCCCGCAGTCCGGGGTGGACCCGGAGCACATGCTGCGCCGGATCGTGCGGGTGCCGCTGCTGCTGCTCGACGACCTCGGCGCCGCGAAGGGCTCGCAGTGGACGGAGGAGATCACCTTCCGGCTGGTGAACTGGCGCTGCCAGAACCGCCTGCCGACGATCTTCACCACGAACCTGCCGCCGGTCCGCGACCGGGGCGTGCCCCCGCAGCAGCCGGTCCTGCGCGACGTGATCGGCGACCGCGTCCTGTCCCGCCTGTCCGGCATGTGCGCACCGGTCCACTTCAGCGGCCCGGACCGGCGCTTCCAGCGCCGCTGAACCGGCCGCTCTCGCAACCGACTTCACCTCCGGTGCGGCATCGCCGCGCCCCTGCCCCGCCTCATCACCGCGCCCAGCCACGCTGGTGCCGCGCGACCGCTGAGGCGTACCCGGAGACTGACTTGCGCACCATCACCACGAACGACACCGCGCGCCCGACACTGCGCGGGATCGCCGACCACAGCTGGAACGCCCGGGGCTTGTGCTACGGCATGCCAGCCGAGGACGCCGACGAGCTGTTTTTCCACGCCCCACGCGACCACGAGGCCGCCTCGGAGGCCAAGTCCATTTGCGGCCGATGCCCGGTCAAGAAGGACTGCTTCAACTACGCCCTGGACAACGACATCCGGCACGGGATGTGGGGCGGGCTGACCGAGATCGAGCGCCGCCCCTGGCACGCCCGGGTCAGCAAGCGCCTCGACTACGCGCGGGTCAAGGCGGCCTTCCAGGGCCGCGACGTGCACCTCAGCGACGCCGAACGTGAGGCCGTCGTCCGCCACGCCTACGCCCGCGGATGGTCCCCCGAGCGCCTCGCCTACACCCTCCAGCTCGAACTCGACTGGGCCCGGGACCTGATGCGTCGAGCGGCCCATGCCGTCGCCGACCGCGACCGCTACTGGGGCCTGTACGACGAGGCCGAGCCCACGCCCGACGACGAGGGCGACGAGGGCGACGAGGTCACCTCCTCGCCCGTGCCCCGGCAGGTGCACACCCACGCTCTGATCACCGCGCACGGAAGGGCAGCATGACCCACCCCACCGCCATACCCCTGGCTGCCGTCCCCTTCGGGCTGTCGCCCGTGATCACCGCCGCCGTTGCGCTGCCGGTCCTCGCCGTACTCGTGGGCGGGTGGCTTACCCTGCGCCGCCGCGACCGCGCCAGAACGGAACGGTCGTCTGCGCTGGCGGTGTGGGTCGCAGCACTCGCCGCGATCGGCTGCACCGCTTACAGCGCCGACACCAGCTGGCGGTTCGCCGCCGACTACCTCGACATGGCCGGCACCACCGAGCGTGCCGCCATGTTCGGCGCCGCCGAACTGGCGCTGTTCGCCACCGCGCTGATGGCCCGCCAGAACCTCACCTCCCAGGGCGCACCGGGCCTGCCAGGAGTCCTGGTCTGGATGATCACCGGCGTGCAGGTGATCCCCGCCTACGCCGAGTCCGGCCCGGTAGGCGGGACCGTGAGGGCCTTCGTCGGCCCCATCATGGCGGCGATGCTGTGGCACCAGGCCATGGGTATCGAGCTGCGACTACGCAAACCCGGCGCCGCCTCGCACGGCATCCTGGCCACCCTCGGACGGGAAGCACGCGAGCGTCTGCTCTCCCGCCTCGGCATCGCCGAACGCGACCGGGACGCCGCCCAGATCACCCGCGACCGCGCCACCGCCAAGGCAGTCGCCCTGGCCGCCCGCCTGGCGGAACGTTCCGCCAAGAGCCGCCAGAGCTGGCGGGGACAGCTGATCACCCGGCGGCTGTCCAAGGCCCTCGCCAAGGCCGACGTCGGCAGCGACCTCCAGCAGAGGCGCGCTCTCCTGGACCAGCTCGCCGCCCGCCGCCATGCCACCGCGCTCGCGACGGTCGACCTGCCCTCGCCCTGGACTCACCCGTCACAGGACGCGGACCACACGGCCCACGATCCCGTCCGCCCGTCCCTCGCCGACGGGACGGCATCCGGGGACCGGCCGATCCGCCTGCTCACGGTCCCCAATGCGAACACCACACCGATCGGGGACGGTCCCGAAGAAGACCATGCAGATCCGGTCCCCGAGATGGCACCCGCCGAAAGCGGGGACCGTCCCCCCGCGGCCCTGGAAACCGGGGACCGCACGCCGACTGGGGACCGGGACAACGCGCTCCTCGGGACCGACACCACACGGGACCGCACGGGCGCGAGCCCGGAACACGGGGACAAAACCGCAGCTCAAAGCCCAGATCTTCCGTCCCCGACGCCGGTCCCCAATGGGGACCACGATGCCCGCGACTCCGAAACGGGGACCGAGTCCAACGGGGACCGTCCTCAACCGGTCCCCAACGAGGGGGACCACGGTGACCCCGACATCGGAACGGGGACCGGGTCGGGCGGGGACCGTCCCCACTCGGTCCCCGCGCGCAGGAGGCCGAAGGCGTCCCGGAACCGGTCCCGAGGTGGTCAGGGCAAGCCGTCCCGAAGGCAGGGGAAGGTGAGTGTGGACCAGCTCGTCACCCAGCTCCGTCCCCACGTGCCCAAGCTGCTGGAACGGGACGGGAACGCCGAGGTCACGCGCAGCCAGCTCAGGGAGATCATGCGCGCCCACGACATCGGCATCCGCAATGACCGCCTTACGCCGGTCCTGGAGCGTCTGCGCCACGAAACGGCCACGTCCACCATGAAGAAGAGGAGTGCACGGTGAGGACGTGCCCGCGCATGTCGCACATCAAGTCCGACTTCGAGAAGGACATCCGCTTCCTGACCGCCTATGCGGAGCGCAAAGCCGGCACCCCATCGGCCAAGACCAGCGCGAAGCAGGCGATCACGCTCAAAGGCAATATGGCCAGGGCGATGAGCCAGCACTTCGCCCGCTGCCCCGAGTGCGGCTGACACCTGCTTAGACGCAGGTCAGGCGACTCCACTGCACTCAATCGCTGCGGTGGCCCGGCTTCATGCCGGGCCACAGCCCCCTCCGGAAGGAAAACGCCATCCGACCCCCACACCCACGGACGTACACCCCCACCGCCGCCGAGGCCGCCGCCTGGGCGGACGTCCTGATTCACCAACAGCTCCTGCACGCGGCAGTGCTGGCACCGAACGGCCAGTGGCTCGTCCAGGACACCCCCGAAACGTGCGTCCGTGTCCTCGACGGACCGGCCGCCATGGTGGACCTCGCCGCCGAAATCCAGCACCGACTCCGCGCCACCAGGAACCGCACCCGATGACGAACTCGACTACGAGCCCCACTCCCACACCGGATGAGCCGGTCCCCAACTCGCTTGCTGAGCGGTCGGGTAGCCGGAGCCCATCTCTGGGCCCCGGCCCCCTCAGAACCGGACGTGCGCCTTTCAACGCATCCGGCTCAAGCAAGCCGCGAGGGCTCCGCTGGACGGTAACTTACGTTCCGATCTCCGTCGTTTGCATGATACGAACGGTGACAATCGGCATGAACAAGGCGGAGGTTGGTCCGTCTATCCGTACCGCCGCTGCTTCGGTAGACGAGGTGGTGCTTGTTGAGCATCTTCCTCGTTGCCTCGAACCATTCAATCCATTCCCGCAGATTGTCCGGCTCGTATTCGGCTCCGTCGATCAGCGCCCGTTGACAGATAGGGCATACGCCCTTCTGCCGGGCCGCGAGGATAAGACTCGTCTTGTCCATCGGCGGTGGCGCTGTGCTGCGGCGGCGCGCGCTCCAGTATTCCGTCAGGGCTGGGTCATCTGGGGATGCCGCGCCCTTGACGGGGATGTGCATGGAACAGCGCGTCCAGCCGAACTTCTGGATATAGGCGCCAGTTGCCTGGTCGCCGAACACCCAGTTGTCCCGTCTGGTCTTGTTGAACCTGCCGAAATAGTGGCGTTTGATCCACAGCCCCGAGCGATTCGGATGGCCGCTTTTCACCCACTTGTAGAGCAGCTTGAACATATAGCTGTCCATCGAGGAGAACACCCGGTAGGACGACACGCTCCGGTAGTACGCCGTCCAACCCCGCGCAATCGGGTTGAACTTCGCGATGACCGCGCGGGCAGGTGCGCCCCGCAGGGCCCGCATGTCCGTCCGCAGCCGTTTCCGCAGCGTGTTACAAGCTGCCTTACTCGGCCTGATGTTCAGCCTGTCGCCGTGTCGCTGGATCGTGAAACCCAGGAAGTCGAACCCCTCATCGAGGTGCACGACTTTCGTCTTTGCCTCGTTGAAGCGCAGACCGCGCGGCGTAAGCCAAGCACTCAGATCCTCCTTGACCCGGTGTGCCTCCTCTTCGCTGTGACAGAGCACCACGAAGTCGTCGGCATAGCGGACCAATACGGGCACCCCGGCGGTCGCGTGATTCGTGCGTGTGCGATATCCGTCGGCGTGGAATCCCGCTGCCTGTTCCATCCCGTGCAGCGCAATGTTCAGCAGCAAGGGGCTGATGACGCCGCCTTGTGGAGTGCCCTCCACGCTGGGCGCCCATCTCCCGCCATCCATCACGCCCGCCCGCAGCCACGCACGGATCAGGTCCCTGGCGGGGAACTGTCCGAGCATGGCGGTCAGATGGTCGTGGCTGATGCGGTCGAAGGCCCCTTCCAGATCCGCATCCAGCGCCCAGCGGCGTCTTGCCCGCGGGCCACGCGCCGTGAGACGGATGGAGGCGATGGCATCCTGGCAGCTGCGGCCGGGCCGGAACCCGAAGGATCGCGACTCGAACCGCGCCTCCCACTCCGGCTCCAGCGCGTTCTTCACGCGTGCCTGGAGCACCCGATCCCGGATGACCGGGATCCCGAGCGGGCGCTGCTTGCCATTGGCCTTGGGGATGTAGACCCGCTTGACCGGCTGGGCCCTCCACGGAGCAACCGACCGGTGGCACTCGGCCACCAGCCGAGCCCTCGCCGCCGGGGTAAGGGCTGTTTCTCCGTCGATGCCCGCCGTCTTGCGGCCCTGGCTCTGCTGGGTCACCCGCTTCACGCTCATCAGCGTGTTGCTGTGGCTCCTCAGCATGAGCTTCTGCAAGTTGCGGACCTTCTTCAGGTCCCCGTCCTGCGATGCCTTGAAGATCCGCTGCCTCAGCCGCCGTACGTCACGCTCGCATCTGGCCCAATGGATTTTGTGCCAGTCGGAGGTGCTGTCCTCGGGTCCGTTCCCCTCGGGCGGACGAGTCGCGGCCGCGACTCTCACAGTGTTCATGTCCGCCTCCGGTATCTAACTTGTCCTTCGGTTCCGGTTGCCTTGCGTTGGTGCTTCAAAGGCTCACCTGGTCCACGTGGGCGCCCTTTCGGGCCAGGCCACCAGGGCCCGTATCCGGCGGGTTATGCCCATCCGGTGGGTGAAGAGAGCCACCGCATGGTTTTCCCCCGGCCTTTCGGCCTACCGGCCTTCGCTTCTTGGACCATCCTGTTCCTGCTGGGGAGTTGGACCTCCCTTACGGTCGGTTTACCGTTCACTTCCGGTGTACCGGAAGGGACTTCCGGAACACCGGTCGCTTCGGGACCCCAACAGGGTTTCCGTGTTCCGCATTTCGAAGATGCGGCTGGGGTGGGCGCCCCCTATACCCCGTGGCCGGCGGTGTCCCTACTTCCGATGTTGCTTGCACCGGAAGCCGCTGGCGCCTTGCAGCGCCGGGCCCTGCCCTGCCGAGACCAAACCATCACAGGGTTTCCATTTACCGAGGCATCAACCAGGGGTTCACACGTGTTCGCCCGTCCAGCCTTCCCCTTGCCTGTCGCCCCTCGATGGCCGAGGCGCCCTTGGGCGTGAACGCTCAGCTTCACACCCCGCCGTCACCGGCGACGCATGTGAGCGCGGGGACAGAATCAAGACACTATTCCGGAGGAAATCCCTTGTCTGAACCTCTCCACGAGAATCACCTCACTTCCGAAAATGCGGCCTCACGTCGCACAGCAAGTTGGTGCAAGAGCATTGCTCCCGTTGGGAGCAATGCTCTTGCGTCTCCCGCCCCGGGGGTGGCGGGAGCGGATCGGCACCGGGAGGCGCCGATCCGTCAGGATGCGGCCGAGGGCGGACCGCATCCTGCAGAGGGGGACAGCCACTCCTGCCACAGCAGCGACTGCGCCCACGCCGTACCGCCAAAGCCTCGCGTTCAGCAGCGTGAGCGCCTGCGCGATAAGAAGAAGCGCATGCACCAGCCGAGCTGCCGCATGAACGACGCCGAGTACCAGCTCCTCGTCCGCGCCGCAGCCGCCTGCAACATGAGCGTCGCCAACTACCTCGCCCGCGCCGCGCTCAAAGCCGCCCGCAACCTCGACCTCACCGCCGCAGAAATCGCCGGCGAACGCGAGCTGCTGCACGAGTTGTTCGCCCTGAGAACGGCACTCAACCGGATCGGAAACAACCTCAACCAGGTTGCGGCAGCACTGAATTCGGACGAGCCCGCACCGCAGGCCAAGGCGGTCCTCGCTGGTGTCGACCGGGTCTCCCTGCGTGTGGACGCCTTCGTCCAGCGCTACCTGGACGGCGAGCGTCCTGCCGCATGATCCCCAGAGTCCACGACATGGGCAATGACACCTACGGTCTGCTGGAATACCTGTACGGCCTCGGCAAGGCCGAGGAGCACGTCGACCCCCACCTCGTCGCCGCGTGGGACCGCCTGGCCCCCGACCCCGGCCGCGACCCCGGCCGCCGCGACCCCAAGGCGACCAAGCGCGACCTGCAGCGCCTGCTGGACCAGCCCGTCATGGCCCTGCCCGAAGGCTCCAGGCCCGCCGAGCACGTATGGCACCTGTCCGTACGCGCCGCCCCCGAAGACCCGGTCCTCACCGACGAGCAGTGGGCGGACATCGCCCGCCGCATGGTCGCCGCCACCGGCATCGCCCCCGAAGGCGACGACGCCGCCTGCCGCTGGGCGGCCGTCCGCCACGCCGACGACCACATCCACATCATCGCCACCGTCGTCCGCCAGGACGGCCGCCGAGCACGCATCCGCCACGATGGCGCCCGCTCCCAGGCGGAAGCCCGGAAGATCGAAGTCGACTACGGGCTCCGCCGGTTGAACACCGGCGACGGCACCGCCGCCAAGCGCCCCACCAGCGCCGAACGCCACAAGGCGAACCGCCGGGGCAGAGAACGAACCCCCCGCGAGGAACTGCGCGAGACGGTACGCCGCGCCGCCGCCGGCGTCGTCGGCGAGCAGGAGTTCTTCGACCGTCTGGCCGCCGCGGGCCTCCTGATCCACCAGCGCGTCGCACCCTCCGGCGACCTGCTCGGCTACAAGGTCGCGCTGCCCGACGACCGCAACGAGGATGGGGAGCCGATCTACTATTCGGGCTCCACCCTCGCCCCGGACCTCTCCCTCCCCAAGATCCGCGAACGGTGGGCCGCGAACACCTCCGAACTCGACCGCGACGCCGCCACCGAGCCCTCCTCCGGCTCCGCCCGCATCAGCCCGTCGACCGCGCGCCGCCAGGCGACACGAGCGGTCTGGCAGGCCATGCTCATCCTCGACCAGGGCGACGACGGACAGATCGCCGCGCAGCTCGCCGCGGCCGGCGAGATCCTCGACGCACTCGCCAAGACCTCGGCCGCGCACACCCGGCGCGAACTGCGCGATGCCGCTTTCGTGTTCGAGCGGGCCACGCGCTCCCACATCCGGGCCCAGCGAGGCCACGCCCGCGGTCTGCGGCAGGCCGCCCGTGACCTCGTCCACGGTGGGCCGGCGCTCGGCCGCGGGGAGGACGGCGCCACCACCGCCATGCTGATCGACATGGTGTTCTTCCTGGTCACCGCCGCCGCCCACTGGCACGGGATGAAGGAGCACGCCCAGCAGGCCGCCGCTGCCCACGAGGCCGCCGAACACCTGCGCGCCGCCTACCAAGCCACCGCCCCCGTGTTCCTGGGCGTCCTGCACCAGCGCGGCCGTCGCCTGTCCCAGCCCCTGCAACGCAAGCAGGCCGCCTCCCTGCACCAGGCGGTGCCGGAGCTGGCCGAGGAGGTCCTGGCCGAGCCGGGCTGGTACGCGCTGGCCGCAACCCTCGCCGACGTCGAGAGCGCCGGTCACGACCCGGCCGCGCTCCTGGCCCAAGCCGCCAAGCGGCGGGAGCTGGACACCGCCGACTCGATCAGCGACGTCCTGGTGTGGCGGCTGCGGCGTATGGCCGATCTGCCCGCGGACGCCGCCTCCATGCCGCCGCACACCACGACCGCACACCCCGCCACCCGCGAAACCGCGCCGCGCGCGGCGAAGGGCAAGGACCGTTCCGGCAAGACCCGCTGAATTCAACAATTCTAGAGTTGCAGCAGGTCAGGGACTTGCGGCACTCTCCTCGTGCAGGTGAGACGACAGAGATGGAGACCGCGTGTTCCGATGCACCCGTACGGACCGAGACTTCCGTGAAGCCCAGCGTGCCGGCCAGGCGCTGCTGGCGATGCACACCGAGTGGCCGCTGCCCGACGCACCCGGCCCGGCTGGCCCGGAGACCATGGTGCCGGACTTCCTGCCGCCGGGCTTCCGGGCACCGGTCCGCCAGGACGTCTCGGGCTTCATGATGCGCTGGGACCGGCCGCTCGTCATCGACGGGGACGTCCACCAGTGCCACTGCGGTGCGTACCGGAACTGGATCGTCTTCAACATGCGCGACGACTCGGTGTGGCTGCGCTGCCAGGCCGGCCACGAAACAGCGGAGCCGCGTCTGGACACCGCCTGGTACAACCGCAACTCCGGTCCGGTCGACCGCTTCCACCCCACCCTCGAAGAGGGCCTGCGCCACCTCGGCCACTGAAACCCGCGAAACCCCTCCCCCTGCCCCTGCGTTCGTCGGCGCCCGGAGAGCCGGCCCGGTCAGACCGTCCGTCCCGCACCACTAGGGGTTTCCGCATGCGCCTGTCCACCACGACCGCCCTCGGCCTGAGCGCCCTCACCATCCTTGCCCTGGCCGGCTGCTCCACCCGCACCGAGCCCGCCACCACCGCAACCTCCACCTCGTCTTCTACGCCCGCGCACCAGGACGGCACGGCGGAGGCATCCGCGCCGCTGTCCTCGGCCGAGCTGAAGACGCGGCTGCTGAGCGAGAGCGACCTGGGCGAGGGCTACACCCGCACGCCGCAGCCCACGGTCCGGCACGACGACGTCACCGTGATCGGCTGCCCGGCACTGGCCGAACTCGGCGGCGACACGGCCACCGGCACCAGCCTCAGCTTCCCCCGCAAGGCCAAGGCGTCCTTCACCTACGCCGGCAGCAGCAGCTCCGAGCTGTCCGAGGAGCTCTACAGCGACAGCGCGGCGAAGCTGTCCCAGAGCATCGGGACGGTCTTCGACGCGATGCTCTCCTGCCCCACCTACCAGGTGGTGTCGGGCAGCACCGTCATCGACATGGGCACCACGAAGACGAGCGCCCCTCAGCTGGGCGACGAGCGGTGGAGCCAGCTGCTCACCTACTCCGCCGGCGGGCAGAGCAGCGTCGTCAAGCAGACGGCGATCCGCACCGGCAACGTCATGGTGATCGTCTCCGGGTCTCCGGCTCTCGTCGACGCCCACCTCGCCGACGCCGTCCGGGCGGCGCAGGCCCGCTGACGCACGGCACTCCGTCACGCCCCGTCCTCCCCTGCTGTTCGGGGGCAGGACGGGGCGTTCGTCGTCCGGCACTACCGTGTCGGCGCACGACGAACGCCCCGTCGGCGCCATGATGCGGACCGGGCTTCTGTCGTGGGTCATCGGCACATCGCCGTACGAGGGGAGGTCACCGGGGTGGTAAAGCGTCCCACGACCCGTGGGTGTTTCGCATTCGTCACCACACCGCGCCGTGAGATCGTCCTGCAACTGCGGGACGAGAAGGCCGGCATCGCCTGGCCAGGACACTGGTCGCTTCCCGGCGGCGGGACCGAGGCGGACGAAACACCGCTCGAGACGATCCTGCGGGAGTTACTGGAGGAGACCGGCATCGTCCCGGAGACAATCGAGGAAGTACGGGTCACCGCCTACGAGAAGGGCAAGACGCCGCCCCACCTGTTCGCCGTGTCCTGGGACGGCACCGAGAGCGAACTCGTTCTCGGCGAAGGCCAAGCCCTGCGCCTGTTCCCCCTCGACGCACTGCCCGAGCCGATGCCGCCCCACGTCCGGCACTACATCGAACAACTCGCACCACGCCTGCCGCCCCCGTGCCGCTGACACGCCCGCGCTGTCCGGGCACCTGCCGTGCGGAAAGGCACACCACCCCCGACGCAACGGAAACGGGCCCGCTCTCTCACCATGACAACGGTGAGAGAGCGGGCCCGAAGCAGTGGGAAACTCAGCGGACGGCGTGGCACGGTCGAAGCAGGCCCGTGCACGAGGTCATGACAGCGCGGGCATACCCGCCTCCGGCACGCCAGGCCGTTCGATGGCGAGCAGCCGGTCGTGGTGGAGGCCCAGCTCCACGATCTCGTCGTCAGCGGGCACGTAGGCGAGGATCGTGAGCCGTCGGCCCCGGGCGGGGTGGGTCACGGTCAGGACGTGGTGCCGGTCCAGGCAACCGGACACGGTATACGCGTCACTGGAGTTGAGGTCCGCGGCACGTCCCTGAACGGTCTTCAGTTCCCGGCGCTGGGTCCACCAGCGGGCCCTCGCCCGCATCCGGGCAAGCGCCGTCGCCCGTCGGTCGCGCTCGGTCTTCCAGGCGCGACAGCAGGGAGTGCACTCCACGGTGGCGTCGGGGTTCGGGGCGGAGAGCAGCAGGCCGCACAGGGCGCTGCCGGTGGCGGCGTTGCGGCGGTGTCCGGTGACGAGGTTGCCCCGGCCGCTGGGCGCCCACAGCACGTCGTCCTCTCGCGGGCACACCTCGTCGGCGGGCACGCTCACCTCGCCCGCAAGGCGATCAAAGCGGGTCAGCGCGGCAACCAGCGCGGTGCAGTTCGCGCACTTCCGCCGCGCGGACGCCGGGCGGGGATCGAGCGGCTTGCCGCAATAGCCCATCAGATGGCCCGGGATCGGCCGGTGCGCGGTGGCCCCTTTACCCGTCCCGACAGCGGGCCGGAGATCCGGTTCGCCACCAGGGTGCGGCGGCGTAGTCAGGATCAGGAAGGCGCGCGTGCAGCTCTGGCACAGGGAATGCGCCGTGTTCTCTCCGATCGGCGCGAGGTCCGTCGAATGAGTGGCGCACACCGTCAACGGCTCGGTGCCGAGCATCACGCCGTGGTGCGCGGTCCCGGTGGTGGGCGAGATGGACAGCCAGATCAAGGGCAGGGGCAAGCAGACCTCCAAGGCCAAGGTCGAGATGGTGAGGGTGTGCCGTGCCGTCAGTCGCGGCGTACGACGGTGAGCCGTTCCTGCGCGCCGTCGGGCAGGGTGCGCCGGGCAACGGGGACCGGGGAGGCAAGCGAGGCGGCGAAGGCCGCGACCAGGTCGTGGGGGACGCTGGCGCTGAAGCTGGCGCACCACAGGTACGGCGCTCCCAGCACGGGTTCCGCCCATGCCTGCCATCCCAGAAGGTCGTCCCTGGGGTCGGCGTCCTGGATGAGCGGCGGCAGCGTCTCCAGCGAGATGCTGGCGGAGAAGCCGGGGTCGGTGGCGGTCGTACGCGGGCAGTCCAGGTCGCGCAGCCAGCCGCGCGCGCTGAGCGCGGTGAGCACCGTCTCCGCGTCCTCGAACCCGGCATCGGGCGCTTCGCGGGCGTCGAGCGCGAGCAGGAGTTCGGCGAGCGCCTCGTGTGGGACGCCCGCGGTGAAGTACGCGTTCCACTCGGTCATGGCCGAGGCGGTGTGCGGGCGGGCCGACAGCTGCCAGGCCACGGGGAGCCCGCCCAGCTCGAACGGGTAGGCGGCGAGGATCCATTCCGCGCCGCGCAGACCGTCGGGGCTCACGTAGAGCAGGGTGTTGCGGGAGGTCGGCCACATGCGCCAGCCGAGCCCGCTGAGGGTGTCGCCGATCCGCTCGGCGAGGGCGTCGTCATCGCCGGCCAGATGGCGCGGGGTGACCCAGTACACCGGCTCCGGCGAACGGGGGTCGGAGGGATCGATGGGGTTGTACGGGTGCAGGGGCGCCTCCGTGGGTTCGATGGATCACTGTCCGGTGTGCGGCCCGGTCGCGCCGCGCCGACGACGCGAGGGTCCCTCAGCCGGGGGCTGCCAGACCAGAGCGACCGCCACCGCAGGCGGCAGGGGGCCGAACTGCACCGCCTCCTTGGACTCGGCGATGTAGACCACCGGTCGGCCCTGCTCGTCCACCGCCGACTCCACACCGCCCAGGAGGTGGGCCATAGGGAAGAAGGGATTGACGGCGAGGCGGACGGGCGTGTCCCGGTCGTACGCGGACAGCAGGTCGAGCAGGTCACCGACGGTCATCTCGCGCTGGTGCGATTCCAAGGTGTTCTCCAAGCAGTAGCAGGCGAGGCCGCAAGAGCGGAAGCAGGGTACGCGGGGCGTACAAAAGGGGAAGGGACGCGTCAGTCACAGAGGGCGGGAGGTGGCCAGGATCTGGGCCACGACAGCGGCAATGATCTCCGCCGGGGTCTGCGTCCCGAAGGACATCCGGTAGCCCGGGACGCTCGCGGTGCCGGTAACGGCGATCACCCAGCCCTCATCCGTTACCCAATCCCCGTCCACGCCGCCGGGCCGGCCGTTGGGGAAGTAGCCGAGGTAGAACCGGCCGTCGCGCGAGCCGATATGGACATCGGCCCGGTCGTCCACAATGTGGGTGAAGTCGGCCTCCGCGAACTGGTCGATCACCTGCATCGGCTGGCCGGCACCGAGCTTCCAGGAATGGAGCCGCAAGGCCGCGACCGTCGTGGAAAATCCTGGTTTCGCCGCATCCAATGCCACAGCATCACCTCTCTGACCTGGGGTTTTAAGGAGGGTCGTTTAGGTTGACATGGTGTCGCGACGTTCACCAGTCCTTGCCGGATCTTTCCCGTCTGCCACAGGCGAACTGCCGTCCGCTGACATCGAACCCAGTCCACCGGAAGTCCTTGACCTGCGGCGACTAACTTGGTCGTCGAGACAGCAGAATGGTGTCCGCTCTGTGGCCGGCGCGCTGACCTGGGGCGACTGGATTGGATGGCAAGGATCACCGTGAGGCTGGGTTCAATGACGGCGGACAACTGCCGTCAGCGGGCCTTCCGCGCGATCTCCGCTATCGCTGCTGCACAGCCTCAGCGTTCTTTGCACTCGCCTACGCATCGGTGAAACGCACAGGCCAGGGCAGCATCAGCTCGGACACCTCGACGTCGCATGGCAGCAGGGGCACGCTGGAGCGCCAACAAATCAGCTCCCGGGGGTGTCGATGGAATGGGTCTCATTAGCAAGCACTATCGTCGGGGGAGGAATTGCAACAGCATCGGCCGGAATCCTGGATCATCGCCGATAGAGACGAGAACTAGGCGATCAGTACACCGAAAGCCGACGTTCGCTCTACGTCTCCTACCTCTCTGCTCTCGCCTCGGCTCGACACGCTTGCCGCATGGCCGTTCGCGAGCCCGAGCTCGAACCGGAGGAGCGCAGGCGTGCGGTGTGGGAACCATTCGAAGCCTGCACAAGCCTGCGATACGAGCTGTCGATCTGCGCGCCGCTCTACGTGGTCGTGGAGTCTGACGATTCGTTCCGACGGCTACGTGACCTGCGTGACGTGGTTGCTGCCGGTTTGAGCAGGGACAGCGACGAGTACGTTGCTGGGCGGCATCGATACGACCGGGCGTACCAGGCCCTTCGGGATGCCATGCGCAAAGACCTCGGCGCCAATGCCTGGCTTCGCCTCAGAGGAACCAGTGGGGCCACGCTCTCTCACGGCAGTTCGCTGTAGCGAGCGTGGGAAAAGCTGTCTCGTTATGGGATTTGATCGGACGACACTGTGCGGGTGAAGCTGTTCGATCTAGGCTTTGAGCCCGAAGAAGTGATCTCGCATCCCCGGCACCAGGCCGCACAGGTGGACCTGGTGCCGTTGATCGAGCGCGTACGGTCCTGCCGCAGCCCGCAGGACGGCTACGAACTACAACACGACCTGCTTCGGCAGATCCTCGCAGTGGAGGAACGCCGCAACGCCTTCAGCCAGGCGGTCAAGCGCATGCGCGCCGGCAAGGCGCCCCAAGCCGGTGTACCCGAACCGCAGTCGGGGCTGGACCGGTGCGACATCGAGACGTGGATCCTTGAGCGCGAGCTGTGCGAGCGCGTGGCGCGGCAGTTCCGCTCGATCGGCGACGCGCTGGCCTGGCGGGCCTTCAACCACAACCGCAGATACGTCCTGGCCCTGTGCCGAAACGCACCGCCCGGAATCATGGCGGGCAAAGCCGGCCTGGAGACAGAACTGGAGACCGTGAAGAGGCACTGGTACGACGGCCAGTTCGCACTCATGCACGACCTGACCAACTGCCTCCGGATCGGCGACATCACCGTATGGCAGGACGACGGACCGCACACCTACGAGATCAAGACCAACGACAGGTACCGCAGTCGCACCCAGGAGCAGCGGATCGAGGCCGCGTACGAGGCCGTCCGCACCGGATCCGCGTTGCCTGGGGACAACCCCGACGAGTGGCTCCACAACATCGACACCCCGCTGCAGACGCACATGGAGCTGCTGCAGACCGCGACCCAACGTGCCGCCACGGACGGGGTCTTCGCTGCCAACGTGCCCGGCAGCCGTGCCCTGATCGCCGTCGACCTGCACGGCGTGACCAGCCAGGAGTGGACGCGGGAGGAGTTCAGGCAACGGGTGGCCCGCCAATGGAACGCTGCCCGGCGCCGCGCACGCATCGGGGACCAGCCCGACCTGAACATGCACGCCACGAGTCTGGACACCGTCTCGCGCGACCCGCTGCGTGTTCCATGGGGCGTCTACCCCATCCACCCCGTTGCCGCAGCGCGTCTGATCGGCGACGTCATGACCCTCACGGTGGAGACCTCCGGCCCGTCCCTAGCCGCAGACCTGACCGCCCGGGGGATCTCGGCGCAATGGGTGCGCCCACCGGGAACCGGCGAACTGATGGTCGGTGATGTCCTCATGGAGATCCACCGCCAGACCGAATGGCGAGCCCCCAACGGACTCACCGCCCAGATTTCCCGGACGCTGCAGCTGAAGCGCTCGGAGATGGACCGCTACTTGATCGAACTGATGGACCAGGACTGCTGGGCAGCAGGGATCCAGCACCTGTTGCTGTCCCCGGACACCTCCGAACGGCCGTGGCCGGTCTTCCGGGACGAAGGCCACACCTGGTTGTGACGACGCACCGCGTGGCCTGCTGGAGCTTAGAGATATTCCCGGTTCAGCTCCCCGGGCCCAGGGAGACCGCGCGGCACCATGCTGGTGGGCCGAGGGAACTGCTTCCGACCAAGACAACGAGTGGCACGCACTGAAGAAGCTGGCGCAGATGCTGAACCAGTCGCAGCGATGAATGCGCCAGCTGAACACGATGTCTGCTGCCTCTGATGTCCATCCGCCCTTTCGCGTGCTCAATCACAGCGGTGATTGAGCGTCGCACCTGGCACCTGGCACCTGGACGAGCGAGCTGAGCACCTTGTCCGTCCGTCGGCGGGGCAGACGAAAACCCCCGAAATCCGTATGGGGAATTCGGGGGCTGGTGAGAAGATCCGCCGGGCTTGATCAGTCCTGGGCGCTACCGCTCTCATCTTCGGTACGGCGGCGCCGCGCCGCAACGACAGTTCCACTGCCTACGGCGAGGAGAGCACCGGCGCCGCCGAGCAGCCACGGGGTGGCATCGGCTCCGGTGTGAGCGAGGGAGCCGACCGCGGCCTTCGAGGTGGCGCCGCCGGACGCGTCGGCCGTCGGCGAAGAGTCGGTGCCCGTCGTCGGGGAATCCGCCGCGATGGCCGCCGTGTCGCCGCTCGCCGTGTCGCCCGGCGCGGTCGCCGTGTTGGTCGGCTTCTCGGAGGACGTGGGGGCGGGGGTCGTGCCGCTGGTCTTCGTGGCATTGGTGATGGTCACGGTCACCGGGTCGCCCGGCTTGGCCTTGAACTTCTTCGCGGACGTGTAGACCGCGTAGCCGGTGGGCGCCTTCACCTGCTTGACCCAGAAGGTGCTGCCGGTGCGGGAGGTGATGGGCAGTGTGCCGCTGGCCGTTCCGTCGGAGCCGGTCGTCAGCGTCAGGATGGTCGTGTCGCCGCTGCCGATGTTGACCGTGGATCCGGCCAGCAGCTTGCCGGTTTTGTCGTCCTTGGCCTTCAGTAGAAGTGAGGCGGACTTGAACGGGTCGATGATCGTCAGCGGGGTGTCGGCACCGGGAGTGACGACAACGTCCTGGTCGTCCACGAGGTCGTGCAGCGGGCTGCCGGAAGCCGTCTGCTTGAGCCGGTAGATGCCCGGCGCGAGGTCGGGGAAGGTCAACTTCCCCTGTGTGTCGGTCTTGCCTCGTCCGGCTTCCTGGCCGGCGGAGTCGAGCAGCAGGAACGCGGCGTCGGGGAGCACATCCCCGGCCGTGTCCTTCACTGTGATCTCGACGCCGCCCGCGTCTGGGGCCGGTGTTTCTGCAGGAGCGGCGGAGGCCGAGGAGGCCGGATCGGACGGCTGCGCCGTCGCGGCTGGCGCCCAGCTGAGGGTGCCGGTCACCGCGGCGGCGACGGCAGCGGTTCGGACGGCGCGGCGGACGAAACGAGGATGCACGAGAAGAGGGGCTCCTTGATCAGGGGGCGGGGAGGGTCATCGGGTCCGGCCGGCGGCAGGGGCGGGAGGCGGCGGGGCCGCAAGCGTGTTACCGGGCGCCTGGCTGTCGTGGTGGTGGTGACGTAGAGCGCGCTGCGGGTGTGGACGGGGATGTCCTGGACGGTGCGGTGCAGCGGCTCGGTGGAGATCATCGAGGCGGTGAGGGCTGCGACAAGCGTGGTGGGTGTCCCGAAGGAGAAGCGTGCCGTCCAGTGGGGCTCGCTGGGGAATCCGCCCCAGGCCCGCCAGGCCGGTCTGCCGGCGCCGTTGGCGTACTGGTGGCGTACGCCGCCGAGCCCTTCCGGGGTGAGGAAAGTCTGTGTGCCGTCGATCTTGACGTCGTGGCTCCAGCCGCTGGCGAGCAGCGGTGCGTATGCCTCGTGCGGCGCCACCTCGTCCTGGAACAAGGGGTCTTGGTCGCTGTGCCGGTCTTCGAGGTAGAGGTCGAGCAGTTCGGTGTGGACGTCGTGGAGCAGTTCGACGGGGGTGGCGGCGTCAAAGGTGATCCACCAGGCCGGCGGGGTGAACGGGGCCTGGTGTGCGGTGATGGTCCACGTGCCCTTGCCGGGCTTGTCGGGCTGGGGGTCGTAGGTGGTCTGCAGTCGCAGGCAGGGGCTGAAGGCGGCGGCCGTGCCTTCGTCGGTCTGGGCGAACAGCCAGCCCTCGTCGAAGGGGAAGGCCCATGCCGTGCGGGGGTCAAGGGCGCCGGGTCCGGCGAGGTGGCGGGGAAGCACCTGCACGGTCTGGGCCGGGTCGAGGTTCTCCAAGGGGTGGGCCATCACGGGCAGGGCTCCTGCGGGAAAGTACGGAACGCCGAGCACCGTGGCCGGTGGGTGGGGGCGCGGCTCAGCGGGCGCGGGCGCTGGCACGGGTGACGGGCACGGCGGAAGAGGGGCGCGGGGGCTGGCCCGCGGTGCGGCTGGGCGCGGATGCGGTCCAGGCACCGGGGAACCAGACGGCGCTGTACTGCTCGATGGCATCGCGCAGCCCGGTGGTGACGGCGCCGTCCCACGGTGGCCTGCCGGGACGGTGGTACTTGCTGAACGTGCCGTACCCGCTGGTGTTGGGGCTGGTGTTGTGGGCTTCGTCGCGGCGGTGGAAGGTGCCGTGGTCCACGAAGCCGAGGGTCACAACGTCGATCTCGCCGCGGTCCGGGTGGACGACCGCCAGGCGCAGCCCGCCGTAGGTGTCGGCGTGGATGGTGCGGCTGAAGTCGATCCGCAGCCGCAGGGGCGTGCCCGGAACCGGGGCAGCGTAGTAGGTGTTGCCCACGACGGTGTGGTCGTGGAAGGGGAGGCACAGTTCGGCGAAGAACTCGGGTGCCTGCAGGGACAAGGAGTCTCCGGTCGGGATCGGGGCCGGTGTTAGCGGCGGGGGCCGGGCAGGGCCGGTCGGCTGGTGGTGCTCCAGCGCGGGACGCTGGCCGTGGGCAGCGCGGCCGGGCGGCGGGAGGCGAGGCGCTGCACGTCGAGCGGGGTCGGACCCGGCGGGCGCGGCGGGAGGATGGGGGTGAGCTGGGCCAGGTCCTTGAAGTAGCTGTAGGTGTCCTCCCGCCAGCGCGGCAGCGGTGCGGGATCGCAGACGGACTCGGTGACGGCCTTGAGCAGGGTGACGGGGGTGTCGGTGCTGAAGGTGGCGTACCAGAAGGGGCGGTTGAGGGAGGTGCCGGCCCACAGCTGCCAGCGGGCGTCGCGGGTGGTCAGCTCGGTTCCCGCATCGAGATCGCCGGTGGTGTACTCCAGGGCGGCGAGCCCGTCGGGTGACTGGACGGCGAAGACACCCTGCCGGGGGCGGTCGAACAGCCAGCCGCGGTGGACGAGCGGATCGATGGCGAGGAACGGGTCATGGTCCTTGCTCCCGGAGACCGGCCGGGCGAGGTAGCGGTCCGGGCCCTGCTCGTACGCGGCGGCGAGCGCGGTGGTGAAGGCGGTCACGAACTCCGTGGGCACGGAGTCGTTGAAGCAGACGCCCCACACGGGCGGGCCGAAGGGGTCCTTGTAGGCGTTGATGCGCCACAGGCCGTCGTCCTCACCTTCGGGAAGATAGCCCAGTCGCACCCTGCGGTCCGGGGCGTTCAGGTAGGCGTTGCCGAGGTCGTCGTGGTGCAGTTCCCAGCCGAGGTTGCGCAGCGGGTCGAGACCGGGATCACCGACAGCGGTGGTACGGGCGAGATGGCGTGGGGAGACGTAGACGTCTCCGTCGATGGTGTCGTCGTGAAGTGGCACAGGATCCTGGGAAAGGGAGGGATGCGGGTCAGGGGACGTGGGATCAGACGGCGAGGGCGAAGGCCGTTCGCAGGTCGGTAGGGCGGCCGGTGTAGTGCAGCGTGCGCAGCCCCAGGCGGCGGGCGGCGCGGCAGTTGTCGGCCCGGTCGTCCACGAACAGGACGCGTCCCGGGTCCGCGATGCCGGTGGCGGCCAGGGCGTGTCCGTACGCGGCCGGATCGGGCTTGCACAGGCCCAGGCGGGCGGAGTACAGGGCGTCGTCCATCAGGTGGCGCCGCCAGTCGGTGGCGTCCAGGACGTTGCTGAGGTGGGCCGGGGCGTTGGAGAGCAGCACCATGGGCAGCCCTGCGGTCCGGGCGCGGTACAGGAGGTCGAGGACGTGGGGGTCGGTGCGGGTCCACATGGCGGTGTCGGCCGTGCGCAGTTCGCGCAGCAGTCGCGGGCCGGGGTGGTAGCCGAGCACCTTGGCCCAGTACGCGAGGTCGCTGAGTTGTCCGGCGTCGTAGGGTTCGCGGGCGTTCCAGAAGGCGTCCTGGAGGGAGGCGAGGTCGGTGTCGGGCCAGCCGGCCAGCCGGGCGAGGTGCTGCCACTGGGCGAGGGTGGGCTGGACGCCGATCACACCGTTGTAGTCGAGGATCACGGCGTCCACGCCGGTCGGGGAGGTGGAGGTGCGGGTCAAGGGGCGTGTTTCTCCAGGGCTTTGGGGGCGAGGACAGCGACGGCCGCGGCGAGGAGGGCGGGCAGCAGCAGCGCGTGCGGCAGGGCGGTGAGGGTGGCGAGGGCGCCGATGAGGGCGGGGCCGGCGAGCAGGCCGACATAGCCGGTGACCGCGACGGTGGCGACCGCGCGCGGGCCTCCGGCGCCGGCGGCGGTGATCAGGCTGGGGATGGTGACGGACAGGCCCAGGCCGAAGGCCGCCCAGCCGAGCAGGGCGAAGGTGATGGTGGAACCGGCAAGGCCGGCAGCAAGGCCGAGCGCGGCCACGGTGGCGCCGGTGCGCACGACGGCGGAAGCCCCGAAGCGGGCGGTGAGGCGGTCTCCGATGAGACGGCCTGCGGCCATGGCGCCGCTGTAGGCGGCGTAAGCTGCCGCGCTGGTCGCGGCGGTCGCGCCGAGGTCGTGCAGGTGGACGGAGGCCCAGTCGGCGGCGGCACCTTCACCAAGCAGGGTGGCCGCCGCGAGCGCGCCCAGCAGCCACAACCGGGACCGCAACAGATCCTCACGCCGGTCCGAGACCGGTGCCGCGCGGTGGTGGACGGGCTCGAGTTCCGGGCTGGCGAGCGAGCGGGTGAGCCGGGCCGTTACCCCTGCCGCCGCGGCGGCGCCGGCCCCGACGGCGGCGAACAGGACGGTGTGCGAGGTGTGGGCGCTGGCCGCGGCCAGCGCGGCGCCGGCGAGTGCTCCGAGGCTGTACGCCGCGTGCAGCCCGGCCATGACCGGACGTCCGTGAGCGTCTTGGCAGCGGACCGCGCCGGCATTGGCGGCGACGTCGAGGACGCCGTGCGCGGCGCCGAAGACGAACGCCGCCGTCAGGAGGCTTTCCAGGCTGCGGCAGGCGCCCAGGACGGCGAGGCAGGCGGCGAGCGCGATGGCGCCGCCGGTCAGCAGCGTGGGGAGGCGTGCCGGGTGGGCGAGGCGTCCGCCCGCCTTCAGTCCGGCGACCATGCCGAGGGCGGCGGCCAGCAGGACCAGGGCGAGCCCGGCGGTGCTCACCTCGGCGCTGGTCTGGACGGCGGGCATGCGTGCGCCCCAGACGGCCATCACCACGCCCAGGCCGGCGAAGTACCCGGTCAGCAGCCGGCGGCTGCGCGCCAGTTCGGGCGCCACGGTCTCTTTCACGCCGCGGGCTCCCCGGTGGCCGGGGCGGTCTGCGCGTCCGGCATCACTCGGACGTCAAGGTGGCGATACGCCTCCTGGGCGCGGGCCTGGGCGATGGTGGCGGTCGGCCCGGTGGTGATCAGGTAGCCGATGCGGGCGGTGAACAGGTCGCCGCCGTCCTGCGGGAGCACGAGCTGGTCGCCGGCCTGTCGTTGGAAGCGCACGCGCTCCACGCCCGCGACGGGTTCCCTCATGCGGCAGGTGGTGAGGGTGCCGGAGTAGGCGGGGTAGAGGAAGCGGATCGCCGCGGCCTGGTGGCGGGTGGGGGTGAGGTCAGGGGTGCGTCCGCAGGCGATGTCGGCGGCCACACGGGCGAGGTCGACGCCGGTGGCCAGGTGGACGAGGTGGCTGATCATGTCGCCGGCGATCCGAGCGTTGACCTCGATGAGCCGGGGGCGGCCGTCGACCAGCCGGAGTTCGACGTGGCTGACGCCGTCGGTGACGCCGAGGGCGTCGAGCGCGGCGACGGCGGCCGGGGCCACGACGGCACGGAGCGGGTCGCCGGCGTCGACCACGTGCGCCAGTTCCTCGAAGTGGGGCGCGCAGCCGACGGTCTTGCGGGTGACGGCGACGACGGTGCTCTGCCCCTGATGGGTGACGCACTCGACGCTCAGCTCCGGGCCGTCGAGGTACTCCTCGACCAGCACCTGGGTGCTCTCCACACCGTGGCCGGCGGTCTGGGCGGCGACGGCGTACGCGGCCGGCAACTGGTCGGCGGTGTCGACGCGGACGACGCCCATGCTCGCGGCGTGCGCGGCGGGCTTGAGGACGACGGGGAAGCCGATACGCAGGGCCGCAGCCTGTGCCTCGTGCTCGGTGCGCACGCCCGCCGAGGTGGCGGAGGGCACCCCGTGGCGGGCGAACAGGCTGCGGCTGGTGTGCTTGTTGCGGCAGCCCTGAAGTGCCTCGGGGGCCGTGGTGGGCAGGCCCAGCTGGCGGGCGAGCCGGGCGACGGGGACGAGGTGCCACTCGGTCCACGTCATCACCCCGGCCAGTGTGTGCCGCTCGGCGAGCGCGCGCCCGGCCTCGTTCAGCGCGGTCTGGTCGGCAAGATCGGCGACCTCGTGGTCGAGGAGGAACTCCTTCTCCCAGGTCGGTGCGGCGCCGGAGACAAGGACGATGTCGTAGTGGGCGGCGACGCTCTCAAGGCAGGTGCCGCGATACGCCTGGGCTTCCATGTCGGCGGCGGCCACGACCAGGACGACGGGGCGAGAAGACAAGCAAGGGCTCCAAACAGTGCGGTGGGGACGGCGAGTTGAGGCACGGCGTGTGGGTCAGGGGGTGCGGCGTCGGCGCAGCTCGAAGGCGGACGCCCACTGGGGGTGGTCCTCGATCAACTTGCGGGCGTACAGGGCGGTGAGGAAGTTGTTGAGTCCGCGCACGCCCACCGGCAGCTGCCAGCGCAGGTCCTCGAACAGCGCCTTCAGCCCGACCCGGGTGGCGCCGGCGGCGATCCCGTCGGCCGTCAGGCGCTCCAGCACGCGGTAGACGTAGGGGTGCTCGGCGTCGAAGGCCAGGAAGCGGTCGGTCAGCGTCGGGCGCGCACCCGCCCGCAACGACGGCCGGTCCACCGGCCGGGCGTAGGGGGTGGCAAGGGTGCGGGACGTGGGCATGGCGGCGGTCTCCGAGGGGTGATTTGGATGTGACCGGGCGGGTCAGACGCATCAGGTGCGCAGGGCGGGGGCGGTGCGCAGCCGGGCGAATGCAGCGGTAAGACCCAGGGCCTGCAGTGCGGCGCACAGGGTGATCAGGTGGCCGAGCTGGGCGGGCGGCACGGTGGCGACCAGAACACCGGCAAGGGGGAAGGGCACAAGGAGCAGCAGGATGGTCAGCGACAGGGCGGCGCCGAACACGTCGGCGGGGATGAGGCGGGAGCGCACGGTGCGCAGCACGACCGTCATGCCGCCCTCGCCGGCCATGAGGACGGCGATCAGGGCGAGATAGGCGTGGTAGGTGCCGGCGAAGGAGACGGCCAGGCACGCCGCGGCGGCGATTGTGGCGGACACGGCGCCGACCGGCCACAGGCCGAAGCGGTCAATGGCGCGGCGGCAGACGACGACCGCGATGAGGGTGGCGACAGCGGCGGCCGACCAGATCAGCCCCACATCGGCCGTGGAGCGTCCGAGCTGTTGGACGATGATCACCGGAGTGGCGGCCTGCAGCAGACCGACGGCCAAGTTGGACACGGTCAGCCCGGCCACCAGCCAGCCAAGGGCCGGCAGCGCCCGCAGGACCGACCATCCGGTGCGCAGCCCCTGGACGACAGGCAGCGGCGCGGCGGGCTTGGCCCGGTGGCTCTCGCGAGGTGCCAGCACGCTGGTGAGCAGCGAGAAAACGGCGATCACGCCCAGCAGCGCGGCGGCGTCGGCCCATTCCAACAGCAGCCCGGCCAGTGCCGGGCCCAACAGGGTGGCAACCTGGTCGATGCCCAGCAGCGCCGACTGCACGCGGTGCGCGCGGGCGCCGGCTGCACGGCCGGCTGCCCCGCCCGCAGTCTCGGCCGCGATGTAGGAGCATTCGCTGAGGATTCCGGTCAGCGCGGCGAGCAGCATGACAGTGACCGTCGCGCCGTAACCCGCGGCATGCGTCGGCAGGATGACCGCGGCGGCCAGGACGACCAAGGCCCGGCCGGCGGAGGCGGTACGGAGCACAGCGGTCGCGCCGTGGCGGTCGACCAGCGCCCCGGCGAAGGCGAACGCGCCCAGGCGCGGCACCCATTCCAGTACGAACGCGAGACCAGTCAGGGCAGCGGAGCGGGTGGTGGCCAGCACCAGCAACGGGATGCCGTAGGTGGCCATGGCGAACGCGGCGGCATCCGTGCTGCGCGGCAGGTAGATGCCGCGCAGCAGCGTGGGAACCGGCCGACGGGCATGCCGGGGTCCGACACAGGACCTCACGCAGCGCGCCCCGATTCCTGCGCCGAGTTCAGGGAGCGGGCGGTGTCCTGGCGCAGGACGCGCGGGTGCGCCGTGAGCCAGGCGGACAGTGCCGCCCACGGGGCCTCCGGGTCCAATGCCGCGCCGGTGCGCTCCGGGCTGTCGTCCTGAGTCTGGAAGGCGTACTGGATACGCGTGACGAAGTCACTGGCCGGGCCCGGCAGTTGATGGGCGCGGGCCCAGCGGGCGGCGGTGTCGTACACCTCGGCGAGGTCCTGGCCGCTCGCGGTGAGCTGGTAGCGGACCGTGGCGTGTCCGCGGGCGTGGATGAGGCCGAGGGCACGTGCGGTGTCGATGGCGTGGCGCAGTTGTCCGGTGGCGAGATCGCCGAGGGCGCCCTGCAGGCTGCCGCGCTTCTGGCTGATGGGGCCGTTGTCGTCGATCTCGGTGACCAGGCGGATCAGGGCCGGCAGGGTCAGGGTCTGGATCGCGCGGCGTTCGCACAGGATGCGGGCGGGCGGGGAGGCGGTCATCGGCGGGGGCCTCCTGCCGGGGTGACGGGGCGGGCGGGTATCTGGTGGGAGAAGAGGTCGCCGGGTTTCCACGCCGGGCCAGCCGGGGGCGTGGTGGCCATGGCCGGGGCGGGAGACGGTGCGGCCGGAACGGCGGGTGTCGGAAGGCGGGCCGGGGTGGTCGCCCACGGGCCGGAGCGGATCCGGGATGGGACACTTTCTCGCCGGCGAAGCGGGTCGGTCTCGGCGGGTGGGCGAGCTGCCCAGGCGGTGATGGCCTTGAAGACGGGGGCGAGTGCCTGGCCGCTGGCGGACAGCTGAAAGTCGCCCCTGCCGACGGCTGTGACGAGGCCGTCGGCGACCAAGCGGTCCAGCGGCTTGTAGACGGTGTTCAGTCCGTAGCCGGGCATGGCCTCGGCGGCCAGGGTCTTGGCGCTCGCACGGCCCCGGGACATGAGGGTCATCAGGATCGGGGTGGCGTGGCGCGGAGAGACCAGGACGATGGTGTCGTCGATGTTCTGGGCCGGGGGGATCCGCTCGGGCTCCAGCGCGCCGGTGGCCTTGCCGGTGACGAGCTGCTTCTCCAGATGGGTGTCGCCCCAGGAAGCGACCTGGGCCAGGACGGGCAGCAGCTCCGTGCCACGGCGGGTCAGGCCGTAGGTGACGTGGCGCGGGGCGTACTCGGTGCGTTCGACGACGCCGGCGCTGGTGAGGTGGCGCAGCCGGGGGTGGAGCTGGCCGTCGGCGAGCCACGGCAGCTTGGGCTTGATCTCGGCGTAGCGCAGCGGCTGGGAGGAGAGGGTCATCAGCACCCACACGCTCCAGCGAGGGGCGAGCAGATCCAACGTCTTGGTGACACTGGCGAGGTCGTTCGGGGGGACGGAGGGCTGAACGGTGGTGGCCAAGGATGGTGCTCCTCAAGCGGTGCGGGGCAGATCAGCGGGTGCGGGACGGGGCGGGCGCCGGGGCGGCAGGTGCGGGTGGCATCGCAGGTTTCGGGGTCCGGGGCCGGTGCGCGGCGCAGTCCTGCCAGGACCGCGCCGGTGTTCTTGGCGCAGGCGTCGCGGGTGGCGACGGCCTCGGCGATGCGGCGGGCGCAGTCGAGGATGTGACCGGCGGCGAAGCGGCCGATCTCCCGGTCGGGGGCGGTGAGTTCGCGCAGCCTCGCCAGCTGGAAGGCGATGGTGCGTTCGGCGAGGACCAGGTCGCTG
The DNA here is from genome assembly GCF_053592555.1 of Streptomyces sp. NPDC002643. Classification (NCBI taxonomy): domain Bacteria; kingdom Bacillati; phylum Actinomycetota; class Actinomycetes; order Kitasatosporales; family Streptomycetaceae; genus Streptomyces; species Streptomyces sp. NPDC002643. The sequence goes on along the minus strand of NZ_JBSFVY010000038.1, from coordinate 28,371 downwards.
TGGCCGCCGGTGAGCGCGGCGAGCAGGGTGGCATCGGGAGCGTGGTCGGCGAGGGCTTCGAGTTCGGTGATCGGCTGCCCGAACAGCGCCTCGATGCGCTGGGCGATGATCTCGGAGACCGGGTGAGCCGTGTCAGGCTGGGACAATCGGCGGACTTTCAGAGGCGGCTGGTCCGCACCGCCCCGGCACCGGCGGCGGGCGGGGCAGTGACGGTGATCTTCGGCTGGGCGAACTGCACGGGCCGGCGCGGGCGCTGGCCGGGAGCGGGCATGGTCCGCAGGAGGTCGTCGAGGGCGGCGACGTACCCGTTGCGGCCGGCCAGCGCCGCTTCCAGCCACTGGGCGTCCCAGCGCAGGTCCTCGGCGGACAGCTCGCCCAGGTTGCGATCGGCGGACATCGCGGCGCGGACACGGTCCCGTACGCGGACGACCTGTTCCTCGGCGACGGCGAGGAAGCTGCGCAGTTCCAGCGCGCGCTGCAGTGCGGCATCCGTCTCGAAGCGGGCCGCCTGCGCATACAGGTCGGCGACGGATGCGCCGAATGCCTCCTCAAGCGCGGCGTCGCGGCTGGTGGACTTGTCGATGACGCTCATCGCGTCACCCCTCGCGCGGGGATGCCCCGCGTGCCGGGCGGTGTGGGCGCGGAGGTGGGCAAGGCGGGAGCGCGGCGCGCGGCAGGGGTGGCGCCACGCCAGGCGCCGGGTCCGCGCTTGCCGGGGGCGAGGGGGTCGAGGAGGTAGTCCACGACCATGGCGCGCCCGTCCCGGGCGGCGACCGCGGCGTTGACCCGGTGGGCCAACTCCATGGCGGCGTCGTCGAGTTCGCCCGGCTGGGTGCCGAGCGCCGCGACGAGCGCGTCCTCCGCGGTGTCGAGTGCGTCCTGGGATTCGGCGAGCAGGTCGTACCAGTGCACGACGCTGGTGGCATCGGGGTTGGCCTGGGGTGTCGCCGCGACTGCCCGGCGCAGATCGGCGAGCGGCATCTGAAAGCGGTCTTCGATCCGCTCGGCGACGACGCCCAGCACGTCCTGGCTGAACTCAGGCACGAAAATTGGCTCCTATCATTCGCGTTCTCGGGGGCGGGAAATCGCGCGCCGCGAATTCGGTCCGTACGAAGGTGAATCCTCGAACTCGCATGCCGCGCGGGGGAATTGAGTGTCGGCCTGTTAGTCCAGGCACATGCCGACCGGACGATAGACGTACTTGGCGGAAACCCAGCCCGTGACGCCGGTGGTCTTGTCGGTGATGTAGCGCCACTTGCCGCTGGTCTTGTGCACGGTGAACTTGTGGCCCCGGTACAGAATCCCGAGCACCTTGGAGTTGGCGGATGCCTTGGCACGGATGTTGACGGCCTTGGTCGTGAGCGTCCACGGCCCCGACGCGCTGCAGGTCGGGTCGGTCACGGAGACGGGAGCCAGGGCGGGTGCGGCGCTCGCGGTGGCGGCGGAGGCCAGCGGCAGTGCGAGGGCACCGAGCAGGGCCGCGGAGACGGCTATGCGGGTTGAGCGCATGAGGAATTGAACTCCATATCGATGAGAGGGCATACGGGAGGAATGACCGTGGGCGGATGCCGTGCGGCCGAGAACAAGAGTCCGGAGAATTCCCGGTTTCGGTAACCGGGGATTGCGTGCTACATTCCGCGCCGCCTCCCCGAAGGCCGCCGGATTTTCACCGCGCAGGTATGGCGGGAGCTGGGCCAGCGAGCCCTGAATTCAGCGGCCCGGACGGCGCGGAGCGGGGCGCGCGGGCGGAGCGGGGACGCCTGGGGCAGTGGTGTGGCGTGCTGCCGGGGAGGCGGTCGGCAGCGGGATCGCCTCGCCGCTCCAGTGCGCCTCGCACCAGCGGGTGGCGGCCTCGAAGGTGGCGAAGCCGCCCTCGCGCAGGGTGTGCGTCCACGACTGGGTGTTGACCTCTTCGAGCAGGATCCGGAACGGCAGCGGCGCCTTCTCGTCGAGGGCGCGCAGCAGCACGGTGATCTCCATCGGCTCGGTGTCGTGCGTGTAGCTGGTCAGCAGGGCGAAATGGTCGCCGTCGCGGCGCAGTCGCTGCTCCAGGGCGCGGGTGGCCTGGTCGGCAGGCGTGCTGCCTGTACCGTCGGGGAGGAGGATCTGCTCCTCGGGGCAGCCGCGGGCGATCAGCCAGGACTGGGCCATCACGGGCAGAGCGAAGGCGGCGTGGTCGAACTGGAAGGTCCGCGTGTTGGTGTCGCGCTTCAGGTGGAGGGCGACGAGTTGGGGCTCACCCGGGATGCCCCAGGTGACGGCGCCGTTGTGCAGCACGTAGAAGCTGTTCCGGTCGTCGCTGGTGTGGTGCTCGGCCAGGACGGTGAGCTGGTCCTCCTCGATGCCGATGTGCTGCCAGAACTGGTCGTCGACATGGTCGTTGAGGGCGCTGTAGCCGTCGAGGCGGAAATCCGGTGGGTGGGTGGGCATCGGTGCTTTCGGTTCGGCGGCACCAACAGCGCCGCAGTCGGGGAGGGTTGACCGGTTCAGCGCCGCGGGTGCACGGGAGACGGAGAGGCCGTCGGCCGGGGCGGCGCCGTGGTACCGGGCGGGCCCGCGGGACGCGGGACAGTGAGAGCGGCCCGGCCGACGTCGGTGAGGGTGACGGGCTGGCCGGCGTGCACCGGGTGGGAGGTGTCCCGCTCCACGAGGCCGCTCGCCTCCAGGTGCTGCAACTGGGCGTAGGAGATGCGGGTGCGCGAGGGCGTCGCCACGGCGAGCCGGTGGGTGATCAGGTTCTCGTGCAGCTTGGCGCCCTGGGCGATGGCGAGCAGGGCCGCGACATCCTTTGCCGCCACGTGCTGTGGCGTACGCGGCGGGGCGGCAGCTTCGATCGGCTCAAGCGCGGCGACAACCGTGGCCTGCCGGGCGTCGCGCGCGTCGATGGCGTGCGCGAGCTGGTCGACGGTGCGCTCGATCCGCGCGAACAGGGCCTGTTCGACCGGGAATTCCCCGGAGGCCAGGCGGGCGAGACGGGCGCGGTGGAAGGTGACGTCCCGCTCGGCCCGGACGAGTTCGCGGTGGGCGTCCGCCAAGGCCGCGTGCGGGGTGTCGAGGAGACCGGCGATGCGGTGCCTCCACAGCGCCTCGACGCTGCACCCTGCGACTGTCTCGATCCGGCGGTCGAACACGGTGCGCGGGCGGCGGTCGGGCAAGGACGCGGGAGGTGTGGTCACGTCGGAGCGGTCCGTGTGGGCTCGCGGGTGTGCGGGGCGTAGGCGTCCAGGGCGACGCGGACCTCGACGTAAAGGCCGTCGTGGGTGTGCCGGGTGGGCCCAAGGCGCTCCAGCAGCCGGAGCATCGGCGTGTTGGACGCGTGCGTGAACGCGGTGAGGGTGTGCGCCCCGCGCGTGCGGGCCATCCGGGCCGCGTGCCGGGCCATCGCCGTTCCGATGCCGCGGCGCCGGTGATCGTCGGCGACCTGCAGCCCGAGGTCGAAGACGCCCGGCTGACGGCTGACGGGTCCGACGCAGACGAGGGCCAGGGGCCGCTCGTCCGCGTCGAGTCCGATCCAGCACCGCGCCTGGGCGAGCAGCCGGGCCAGGTCACGGGGCGTGAGGCGCATGCGGCCCCAACGGCGCAGCAGATTCTCCGAGGAGCACTGTGCGTGGAAGGCGGCAACCAGGTCCCCGTCCGCCGCCGTCACCTCGCGGGTGTGCGCGATGGCGGGGTGGGTCAGCAGGAGCAGTCCGGGCGGGCGGCCAGCAGGTCGTCGCGCCGGTAGGCCCGGTAGCGGCTGCCGTCGGCGTTGCGCGGTTTGCGGGCCTGAACGCCGTAGGAGCGCAGGAGCAAGGCGAGACGGACCGGGGTGAGGTCGGCGTAGCGCCAGCGTCCCTCGGCCTCGCCGGGCAGGTCACGCAGGCGCGCGAGGAGCTCTGTGGTGCTGATGTACTGGGCCGCGCCCAGGGCATCGAAGATGTCGAGGCAGGCGTGGACGATCGTCCACGGCCGGCTCGGGCAGGTCAGGAACTCCTCACACGTGTCTTCGTGGCGGTCATCGACATCGTCGTAGCCGTCGAGGCCGTCCAGATCGTCGAGGTCGTCGGGAGCCTCCGGCTCCTCGAAGCCAAAGTCGTCGAAGCCCTCGACGTCAGGATCGAGGTCCGGTTCACCGTCAAGCTCTTCGCCGTCCGCCGGCTCGTACTCGCCCTGTGGTCCGGGCTCGTACGTGGCCGCGCAGCAGCAGGTGGCGGACAGCAGCGCGCTCAACTCGGCTCCGGCCGCCATGCGTTCGACCAGCAGGTCGGTGAGCGCATCGAGCCGCTCGGTCGCGGTGACGTCGGCGGGACGTTCGGTGCCGGCCAGGTCGGCGAGCTGCCGGTCGAGGTCCTGGATCTCGGCGAACACATCGACGATGGCGCGGTGGTGCGGGTTCTCGGTGACCTGGGCCGACGCCAGTACGGCGGCGGCGACCTGGTCGATCAGGCTGGGGAACTGCGTCAACGAACGGGGCCCTTCAGGGTCGGGGACAGTGCGGGGCGGGGAAGGCCGGGCAGCGCGTAGGGCGGCGGTCCGGGCTTGGGAACGGGCGGGCGGACGCCCAGCTGCGGGGAGCGGGTGCGGGCCGCGTGGGTACGCTCGCCCAGGGGTCGCCTCGTGATGCCGAGGCGGGCGCGGGCAGTGTCGTACACGTCGTGCGCCTCCCGCGGACGGACGGCCACGACATGGATCTCGGTGGTGTACGTGGAGGTGGCGGGCGCAGGCCGCTGGGCGTAGACGATGCGCCACGCGTTGCGGTGATCAACGTAGACCTTGCGGCATCCGGCGAGATCACGGGTGAGCTTGGCGCCGAACAGGCGGGCGGTGACGACGTCCTGGAGCTGGGCGAGTGCCAGGTCGCGGATGTCGCCGGGGGCCTGGAGCAGGTCGGTCAGGGCGCGCGGGTCGAAGGAAAGCCCGAAGGCCGGCCGGTCCTGACCGCTCATCCGGCCACCCGGCCGGACTCGCCGTTCCCCGCCAGCCCCTCCGAGTCCTCGGGCTGTTCGGTGGCGGCGGTGGTCCGGCTGGAGGACCGCGGGCCGGGCAGCAGGCGGTGGGCGGGCCGGTCCGGATCGGTCATGCACGCCGACAGCGGCCCGCCGGCCGCCCGGACGGCGGCCATGGCGTGGGTGAGGAAATCGCGGTGCCACACGAACAGGCCGGACAGGCCCGCCTCGGGGTCCTTGTGCTGCTGGTAGGCCAACCACAGGGCGTGGAGCCAGGCGACGACGTCGTCGTGTTCCTGCCACTGCTGGCACCACGGGGCGGCGGTGGTGACCTCCGCCCCGTAGACCCGGACCAAGAAGTCGTCCACCCAGTCGGACAGCGCGTCGAGTTCATCCTCGTACTCCTCGCCCTCCAGCTCCAGGATCGGGCGGGGCTCCGGCAGCGCGGGCTGCGGCGCCAGGCCCGCGAAACCCGGCATGCCGAAGGCGCCGAACGCCGTGTCCGGGGGCAGCGGTGCGGAAGCGAGGCTGTCGAGCTGGCGGGCCTGTTCCGCGGACTGCTCCAGCAGTTTGCGGACGCTCGCCGAAACACTCTCCAGGTCGGAGTCCGGAAGCCGGACCGGTTCCGTCTCCCCGTCCTGTAGGGGGTTTATGGATTCAGGCACGAAAAGGGGCCTCCTTGAGCCGCATCCGTCGGGCATGAATTGCGACTCAAACCATCCAGAGAATCCCCGGTTTCGGTAACCGGGACATGGCTGCTATAACGCCAAGCGCGGCACGGCCAGGGCGTGGCGGGCCACACCCCACCGGCTGTTCCACATTGCACGACGGGGATCAGGACGTGAGGGTCAAGTCGTCCTGGGAGAGGGTCTGTTGCATCGTCTCCAATAGCCGCTCATTTGCGATCTTCGCGTAGTGCCGGGTCTTCTCGACACCGATGAACGAGCGGCCCTCCAGCAGGGCCGCGACCCCTGTCGAGCCCGAGCCGCAGGTGAAGTCGAGCACCGTGCCGTCCGGCGGGGAGATCTGCACCAGCTCCCGCATGACCGAGACCGGCTTCTGCGTGATGTGCTGCCTGCTCTTGCCCGACGGCTGCGAGGCGCTGTACAAACCGGGCAAGTAGACGGGATTGAGGGCGGCGTCGATCGGTCCGTTGGACGCCCAGACGATGAACTCGCAGTTCTGGGTGAAGCGCCCCTTCTGGGGGCGGGCCTGCGGCTTGTGCCAGGCCAGCACGCCTCGCCACAGCCAGCCAGCGGCCTGGATGGCGTCCGTGGTGATCGGCAGCTGCCGCCAATCGGTGAACAGCAGCGCCGTGCCGCCGACCTTGGTGAGCCGGTGCGCCTCGGTCATGATCTGGGTCAGCCAGAAACCGTAGGAGCGCTGGTCCATGTTCTCGCCGGTGAAGTCCGGCAGCTCGTGACCGGCGTCGGCGGAGGTGTACTTCTGCTTCGCGCTGCGGGAGGTGCGCTCCTTGGCCGTGCGCCCGCCCGAGTTGTACGGCGGGTCGGTGATGACGGAGTCGACACAGTCGTCCGGCAGTTGGGCGAGGACGCCGAGCGCGTCGCCCTGATGCAGGGAAAAAGGCAAAGAGATACCCCAATTCGGGTCGGGTGAGATGAGGGAGAGATCCTCCAGCTCTCCCGGATAATCCGCGGGACCGAATGCGGGCAGGAAGGCGCCGCGTGTCCGCGCAGCGGGAGGGACGAGGGGAGGAGCCAAAACTGTAGGGCACGATCCCCGGTTGAGCGCTATCGCCGCCAAAAACCCCGAAATCAAGCCTTGATCACCAACGATTTCGGCAACCGGGGATCCGCCCTTACTGTTTTGGAACTGCCCGGCCGACACAGCCGATGGCACATCCCCACCCCTGCCCTCATGGAGGTACCCCCATGTCCTGGCACACCTGACCCGCCCCCGTGCCAGTGCGAGCGGCAACTCGCACCCGTGCGCCCGGGCCCCGATTCACCCACCACCCGGCCGTCGCGCCCTTTCCTCAACACCGCACGCGCCGCCGGGACTTCACCAAGGACCTCGCCATGACACCGCTCCGCTCACACCTGCCCGCGCACCGGCGTGCGGCCGGTGACCGCCTGCCCGGAGGCATCCCCGGTTGAAGGGCGTAGCCGCCGGCATCGGCGTCTTCGTCCTCTCCCCTCTCCTCCTCGCCGGCACGGCCATGCTGATGGCCACCAGCAGCGAGGCCGCCCAGAGCACCTACTCCTCCCTCACATGCGTGGACGACATCGACACCGACACGGTCGTCGAGCAGGTCACCAAGATCCTCAACGGCGCGGACGCCAAGACCGTCCACGTCGAGGGCCTGTCCCTGCCCGAGGAACAGATCCCCAACGCCCGCACCATCGTGGCCACCGGGATCAGCCTGAACGTGCCGAAGAAGGGGCAGATCATCGCGCTCGCCACCGCGATGCAGGAATCGCGGCTGCGCAACCTCAGCTCCGGCGACCGCGAAAGCCTCGGGCTCTTCCAGCAACGGCCGAGCCAGGGCTGGGGCACCGCCACTCAGATCCGCGACCCCGTCTACGCCTCCACCCAGTTCTACAAGCACCTGCTCGCGGTCGACGGCTGGCAGCAGCTGACCGTCACCCAGGCCGCCCAGGCGGTCCAGCGCTCGGCATACCCCGACGCCTACGCCGACTGGGAGGACCTGGCGACCGCCCTGCAGAAGGCGATAGCCGCGACGTTCCCCGACACCGACCAGGACACCAGCGAGATGGACACCGCCTCCAGCACCACCTCCTGCGCGGCGACGGAGGACGGCTCCGGGTACGGCACCATCCCGGAAGGGTCCGTTCCGAAGGGCTACTCGATACCCAAAGACGCCGATCCCAAGGCCCGCAAGGCCATCGCCTGGGCAATGGCGCAGCTCGGCACGATGTACCAGTGGGGCGGCACCTGCACCGCGCCGCACGGCCCCGACCCGATGGGCCGCTGCGACTGCAGCTCACTGACCCAGCAGGCGTACAAGCACGCCGGCGTCACCCTCACCCGCACCACCTACACACAGGTCAACGAGGGCAAGGCCGCGTCTCCCGAACATCTTCAGCCGGGTGACCTGATCTTCTCCCGCGGCAGCGCCGCCCGCCCCGAACACGTCGGCATGTACATCGGCTCGGGACTCGCGATCGAGGCACCACGAACTGGAAAACCAGTTCGAATCACACCTCTCGCGGACTGGGACATCCTCGCCGCGCGCCGCGTCATCTGATCCCCGTTCCGGGCCCGGCAGCCCGAGCTCACCACTCCTGACCGGGGCCCCGCCCGCCCCCCGCGGACGGGGCCCGCAGGACCCAGCGTCCTGCTCGCCTTCTTTCCCCTGACACCACGGAGCACCTCTTTGATATCCCGTCACCGAGCCCAACGTGCCCTCACGGCAGCCTCTCTGGGTCTGGCCGTCGCCGCCGGTGGCGTGGCCACCGCCTCCACCGCGCAGGCGTACGACACCGACACCACCAAGATCTCGTGCAGCGCGGTCAAGGTCCGCAAGTCGCCCTCGACGACAGCCACCACCGTCGGCGTCGCCTACCGAGGCGACAAGATCACCTACGACCAGTGGGTCTACCGGAAGGCCACCAAGACCTGGTGGACCCGGGGCACCGTGACCCGTAAGTCCGACGGCAAGAAGCTGCGCGGCTATGTGATCTACAAGTGCGCCAACCCGTACGGCACCAACGGCGCGCCCACCCCGTCGATCCCGAAGTAGCGTGCCCCGGCCGCCAGTTCGGACTCCGAGCCGGAGCACTGTCGCCAGCGGCACCGCCCGAGTCCCGGCCTCGCCTGAGCCTCACCGCGGTACCAGCCGTGTTCTCGTGCACACCGCGCCTCCCGGCCCGCCGTCGACCTTCGCCCTTTTCCAGGCACTCGCCTCCCTCCCCTTCTTCTGTGATTCCCGCGCGCCGGGCTTCGGCGCGCGCAAGGAGCCTCTTTGCCCCTGCTCGAAACCGTCCATTACCTGGCCTACGACCCCGGCATCACGCCCTCCGGCGGCGGTCTGCCCGGCCTGGCCGTACTGAAGAACGTGGTCAACTCGATCAACCTGTTCGCGATCGTCGCGGTGGTCGGCGCGCTCGCCGTCTCCCTGGGCGTGTGGGCCTGGGGCCACCACACCGGCGGCCACCAGGCCGAGGCCAACGGCAAGAAGGGCGCCGTCGTCGCGGCGGGCGCCGCCCTCGGTCTCGGCGCCGCCAACGGCATCGTGGCCTTCTTCTCCGCCCTGGGGTCGCAAGTCCACTGATGAAGAAACTATTCCCCTCCCTGTCCCGCTACGGCCTCGGCTGGTCCACCCGGCAGCGCGTCACGGTCATCGCGGCCAGCCTCGCCGTCCTGCTGGCCCTCGCTGCCGCCATCGCCCTGTTCACCGGCCGCACCAGCACCGGCGACAGCCGGGCCACCGTCCCGTCGTCCGGGCCGGGCAGCAGCACCTCTTCATCCGCCGGCCCGACAGCGTCGGCCGGAGCCGGTTCGGTGGCGACGCCGCCGCCGGTCGCCGACCCCGTGGCGTTCGCCAAGGCCGCCGCCGCAATGCTGTGGTCGTACGACACCCGCACCACCAGCCGCGATGAGCAGCTCGCCGGGATGCGGGCGTGGCTGACGTCGGAGACCAAGTACGCGGACTGGTCCTCGATCGCCGCGCAGGTGCCGGATCCGGTGCTGTGGTCGCGGATGGCCGACCAGAAGCAGTACGCCACCACCACCGTCACCGAGGCCCACTACCCCGCCGCGTTCAAGCAGGCCCTGGCGGACGATCCATCGGCGATCACCAAGGCGTACATCTACGCCGTCACCGTCACCGGCACGCAGCAGATCGCCTGGAAGAAGGGCGGGGCCGGAGCCGAGGACCGCTCGATCACCCTCGCCGTGCAGTGCCGCCCCAACGCGAACTGCTCTCTGGTCTCCATCGCCCCGAGCGTCGTGCCCTGACGTCTCAAGACCACCTGAGAAAGGAGGGACTCCCCTTTGGGCTTCTGCGACCTTCCCGTCGCGTCCCAGCTCTGTGCCGTCGGCGACGCCGTGGACTTCGCCTCCGACCCCGGCGGGGCCATCGGAAACTGGATGGCCAAGAGCGCAGGCGAACTCGCCGCAGCCGCAGCCGACTTGGCTGCCGAGGCGGTCAACACCACCACCAAGGTCGACCTCAATGCCGGGTGGTTCCGCGACAACTACGAGATGATCCTGCCGATCGGCCTGATCTGCCTCGTCGCCACGTTCTGCGCCCAGCTCGTACGCGCCGCGATCCGCCGCGACGGCCAGGCACTAAACCAGGCATTCACCGGCACCGCCACCGGCGTGCTCTTCGCCTTCACAGCGATCGCCTTCACCACCGTCGCCATCGAAGTCGTCGACGCCCTGTCCGACGGACTCTTCAAAGCCGCCAACCTCGACATCGCCACGGCGGTGCGGCGCATCGTGAAGGTCTCCCAGATTCCAGGTCTTGAGGCACTGGGCTGGCTGGTCGCTGTCTTCGCCGGTGTCGGCGCCGCGATCGGCGCCATCCTCTACTGGTGCGTGATGGTGGCCCGCAAGGTCGGCATCCTCGTCATGGTGACCCTCGCCGTGTTCGCCGGGGCCGGCGGCGGCTGGGAGGCCGCCCGGCGCTGGCGCAAGGGCTGGATCGAAGCCACCGCCACCCTCGTGGTCAGCAAGCTGTTGATGACCGTGATCTTCGTTCTCGGCATCTCGGCGATGGGCAAGACCGAAGCCGAAGACGGCATCGCCGCTCTCGCCGACGTCATGGCCGGCATCGTCATCATGGCCTTGGTGTTGTTGTGCCCGTACGCGACGTTCAAATTCGTGCACTGGGCCGCGTCCGAAGGCTCCGATGCGGAAACGCTGCACCGCTCCGGCGGCGCGGGCGCGCAGATCGCCCGCCAGCATGCCGAGCGTGCCGGGCGCAAGGCCGCCGCCGCGGTCGCCACCGGCGGAGCCGCGGCCGGAGCGGGCGCCGCTCCTCAGGGACCGGAATCGGTTCCGGGCGGCTTCCCCGGCGACATCGCCGCCCACCCCACGCCGGACACCAGCAGTGAAGGCGTGAGCCCGAGCGCGCCGTCAGCCGGCAACGAGGGGATCAAGAGCAGTCTGGACAAGGCTGTTCAGCCCCCGCCGACCAGCCCCCGTGACGACACCAGTGGTCAGATCGGCGGTGCCCACGGACAGGGCGGCCCTTCGGGATCGCCCTCCGGAGGCAGCGGCTTCATGTCACAGCCCGGCGTCGGCACCTCGGCTCCTCCGCCGCAGGGTGCCCCGCCCCCGCCGAACCCGACCGGCACCGCCAGCGCAACCGGAACGCTGCCGCCCACCGGTCTGTGACCTTGCCCGACTCCGGGGCGGCACACGCCGCGTACGTCCTCGCCGCGTGCCGCCCTGGCCACCGCCCCCGCGCACCACCGAAAGCGGCCCTTGTCTGATCTCACCGTCACCCCGCTCACCGTCAAATTCCCCCACCGGTCCAGGCGCGGCATCCTGCTCGGCCTGTCCCTGCCCCAACTGGTCCTCACCTCTGGCGCGTTGGCGCTGCTCCTGGTCACCGTGGTGTCCACCGGGCTGCTCGGCGCCCTCGCCCTGGCCCCGCTGTGGGCCTCGGTCATCGCCCTGGTCGCCGTCCGCCGGCACGGCCGCTCTCTGATCGACTGGGCGCCGATCGTCTGGCGCTTCGCCCAGCGGCGGCGTACCGGCCAGAGTCTGTGGCTGGCCCGGCCGGTCACCCGGCCCCGCCAGGACGGCATCCTGCACCTGCCGGGCACCGCCGCCTCCCTGCGCGTCGTCACCCCAGGCGACTCCGCCAACGGCGGCGCCGCCGTGCATGACCCGCATCAGCAGAGCCTGACCGCCATAGCGCGCGTCTCCTCACGCGCCTTCGCGCTCCTTGACCCAGCCGCCCAGAACCACAACGTGAGCAGCTGGGGCCGGGCCCTGGCCAGTGTCGCCCGGACCGGGCATGTCGCCACCGTGCAGGTCCTGGAACGCACCGTCCCGGACTCCGGCGACACCCTCGCCCGCCACTGGACCCGACGGGGCCGCCCCGACGCCCCGGTCGCCGGACAGATCTACGGCGACCTGGTCGCCTCCGCAGGCCCTGCTGCGGCTCCGCACGAGACGTACCTGGCGATCTCCCTCGACCTCAAGGCCGCCAAGCGATTGATCTCCCAGGCCGGCGGCGGGCTGCCTGGCGCGTTCACCGTGATGGAGCAGACCACGGCATCGGTCGCACAGGCCGCGCGCAGTGCCGGACTGATGGTGACCGGCTGGCTCACGGCCCGCGAGATCGCCGCCGTCATCCGCACCGCCTACGACCCCAGCGCGCTGTCCGCGCTGCAGCAGTGGTCCGCCTCCGGTCGGGCCGAGGCCGATCCGGCCGCCGCCGGGCCCGTGGTCCAGGTCGAGGAGTACGACCGGCTCGCCACCGACACCGCCCGGCACGCCACCTACTGGGTCGAGGACTGGCCCCGCACCGAAACCAGCGCCGGGTTCCTCCACCCCGTGATGTTCACCGCCGGGGTCCGCCGCACCCTCTCCCTCATCTACGTGCCGCAGGGGATCGAGTCCGCGCTGCGTGACGTGCAGCGCACGAAGGCGGCGATCATCGCGGATGCCACCGAGCGTTCCCGCCGTGGGCAGGTCGACTCCGAAGCCGATTCCGTTGAGTACGCCGACGTGAAGGTCCGCGAACGCCAGCTGATCGCCGGGCACGCCGATGTGGCCCTGACCGGTCTGCTCACCGTGTCCGCCGAGACCGACACCCTGCTCGATGCCGCGTGTGCGCAGATCGAGACCGCCGCCGTCACCGCCCAGGTCGACCTGCGCCGGCTCCTCTACCAGCAGCCCGCCGCCTTCACGCTCGGCGCCCTCCCCCTTGCCCGCACGGCCCTGTAGTCCCGCTCCGGCACCCGCCGACGTCCTGCCGCCACGGCAGGAAGGAACTCTTCCCCTTTTGACCTCTGCCCTCCCGGTCGGCGACGCGTACCCGTATCTGCGGGCCGCCAGCGCCGGCATCCGCCACCACGCCCGCACCCTCACCCCCCGCACGGAGCCGGTCTCCTCACCTGCGGACCGCGTGCACCTCGACGTCCTGCACGCGCATCTGACCGCACTGCACCAGCTGCTCGACCAGCTCGCCGAGACCTCCCGGCCGCCACATCCCGCCGCCGGTCGCCATCTGGCCACCGCGCATACCCGGCTGTTCCAGGCCGCAGCCGCCGTGCACGACGCCTACCACCTCCTGCCCGTCGCGGACGGGCCCCCGACGGACACGGACTGCCACCCCGAGCGGCTGCCCGAAGGACCACCCGTCCTGACCATCTGCCGACGCCACCTCGCCGCCGGTCACATCGTCCGCCGCAGAACCACCCCCAGCGACCTCAACACCCCGCTGCACGGCCACACCACCACGTGCAGCCGGTAACCCCGCACCACCGAAAGGCCCCGAAATTGCGCGCCCTGAAGCGCTCCACCTCCGCCGCCGTCGTTCTCACCGCGCTCGCCAGCACTGCAGCCCTGGCCACCGCCACTCCGGCGTCCGCCGCCAGCTACCACTGCACGACCAGCAGCCACTCCGTCGACGACCCGTCGTACAACGGACCCGACTCCGACAACTGGGACCTGGACGTGACGCTGTGCGCCATGCGCTCCGGCGGCACCATCTACACCACCGCCACCGTGTACTGGGACGGCCCCTACGCGGCCAGCCAGCACAGCACCTACACCTTCAACAAGGCCAAGTTCCAACTCCAGACCAAGCGCAGTGTCAGCGGCACGGACCCGATCGTGAAGTCCGGCGCCTACACCGGACTTGAGCACGCGCTCGAACACAGCAGCGGCAACGGCAACGGGTCCTACTCCACCGGCACCCTCACGTACCCGGCGGGAACGGGCCGTTACCTCGCCGACGGCTACATCCAGCTGGACTGGTCCGGCGACGGCAAGAGCTACCGCAGCCCGGTTCTGTTCACCGCCTCACCGGTCGTCTGACCCCCGGACCGCGTCCAGACCCGCCGCCTTCGTGAAAGCCGCCCCGCCATGAGCCACCGGCCCGCGCGCCGTGCCCGCCGCGCCAGCGCCAGCCCCCTGTTCACCCCGCACGGCAGCGACCGCGCCTCCCGTAAGACCGCCCACCGCCAGCTCGCCGAGGCCACCGTGAAGGCCCGCGCCGAAGCAGCTGCCCGCACCGGTGGCGCCGCCGCGGAGGAGCAGGAGATGCCCCCTGCCTTCTTCCCGTCCGCCGGGCGGCCCGGACCCGCGTCCGCCCGCCACAGCAGGCTCAAGCTGCCCGCCCACCGGATGACCACCGCCACCGCGTCCGGGGCGTATCCGTTCCTTGCCGAGGGCGGGCTGGGGGCCGAGGGCATCTACATCGGCCGCGACGTGCACGCGGAGGCGTCGTTCTGCTTCGATCCGTTCGCCCTGTACGGCAAGATCGAGGGCTTCACCAACCCGAATGTGCTGCTGGCCGGGGTGATCGGACAGGGCAAGTCGGCGCTCGCGAAGTCCTTCGCGCTACGGTCGATCGCCTTCGGCTACCGGGTCTATGTCCCGTGCGATCCCAAGGGGGAATGGACGCCGGTGGCGCAGGCGCTGGGCGGCACCTCGATCGCGCTCGGGCCGGGACTGCCCGGAAAGCTGAACCCGCTGGACGCAGCTCCCCGGCCGAACAGTGTCTCGGAGGCCGACTGGGCGGGCGAGATCCGCAAGCGCCGTCTGTTGCTGCTCGGCTCGCTGGCCCGCACCGTGCTCGGGCGGGAGCTGCTGCCGATGGAGCACACCGGCCTGGACGTCGCGCTGGACGCCGTCGTCACCCGGGCCGCCTCGGCCGGACGTACCCCGCTGCTCGGTGACATCGCCGCCACCCTCAACAACCCCGACGCACTCGACGCGGCCGGCGGCATCATGTCCGGCCGCCTCGGCGACGCCTCCCGCGACCTCGCCCACGCCATGCGCCGCCTCGTCCACGGAGACCTCGCCGGGATGTTCGACGCTCCCAGCACGGTGGCGTTCGATCCCAACTCGCCGATGCTGACCATCGACCTGTCCCGGCTGGGCGGAACCGGCGACGACACCGCACTCGTCCTCGCCATGACCTGCGCGTCCGCCTGGATGGAATCCGCCCTGTCCGACCCGAACGGCGGCCGGAGATGGATCGTCTACGACGAGGCGTGGCGCCTGATGCGCCACCCCGGCCTGCTGCAGCGCATGCAGTCCCAGTGGAAACTCAGCCGCGGCCTGGGGATCGCCAACCTCATGGTCATCCACCGGCTGTCCGACCTGCTCACCGCAGGCGACGCCGGATCACGCGGACGCGCCCTCGCCGAAGGGCTCCTCGCCGACTGCTCCACCCGCATCATCTACCGGCAAGAGACCGACCAACTCCATGCCGCAGCAGCCCTGCTGGGCCTCACCTCGGTGGAAAGCGACGCGCTCGCCCATCTCAACCGAGGGCGCGGCCTGTGGAAGGTCGCCGGACGATCTTTCATCGTCCAGCACCTCCTCCATCCGCACGAGCTGTCGCTCTTCGACACCGACGCCCGGTTGCGGTGATCCAACGGGTTCCCGGCGCGCATGGTCATCGACCACGCCTCGGCGCGCGCCTTCCTGCGGCGCGCCTCGGATTCCCTTCGCGACGCGGCCAAGGAACTCGACGACCACCTCGCCTTCCAACACTTCCTCCCCGCACTCACCCGGCGGGAAGGGCCGGCGGCACTTCCCCGGTCCCGGCCAGGCGGTCTCCACCGCTAACAGCGCGCGCCGCACGGGGCTCAGGCCGCTGAGGATCCACGGATCCCCGCCGTCCAAGCGCGGGCCCGGCCGAGTCAACGCACGGTTGGCGCCTCCCGTTTCACCCCCACCCGCATAAGGAGTGCTCTGAACCGCCCCGTTCACCTCAGCGAAGCTGGCTGGGCCGAGTACCAGCAGTGCCAGGCCGAGCACGACGACCTCATGACGCAGGTCGCCGACCGTGAAGCCCAACTGGAACACGGCCTGATCGCCACCTACGACGAGTACGAAATCGACTTCGGTCCGGTCCCGAAGCCGCAAGCTGGCGTCCCTCCTCGGACACCTCCGCCACACCGACCGGCGTCCCACGGGAGAAGCCGTGGCCGCTGACGGGCCGGACACCCCAGACGCCCGCGCGGCTGCGCTCGCGCCGCTTCCCGACCATCGCAACGTGAACACGGCGTGGTGGCAGGAGCTGTGGCGTCGCCACGCGCACATCACCACGCCGTTGCGGGCGCGCGGGCTGCCGTGCGACGTCGAGTTCGGCCTCAGCGCCTACATCGTGCGCGTCCAGCTCCCCGACGACAGCTGCCTGATCATCAGTCCGCCACAGGAGCCGCCTTCCGGGCGCCCTCCCGGAGACCCGGAGGGCTGGATCGCGACCCGCGAGCACCCCGACGACCAGACGCTGTTCGAGGTCCTCTACGACTCGGCCCCCTCCGGCGACCCCGGTGCTCCCCAGCGGCCCGAAGTCCGAAACGGCGGCACCGCCCCGCTGATCGAGGCGATCGACCACCGTCTTGGCCAGCTCGGGCTGCTACCACACCCCGTCTTGCCCCACGAAAGCCCTCACGTGCGTTCACCCCAGCCAGCGCCCCCTCCCCAGGCGCGAGACGTCCCCGGCACACCAGACCGTGTCGCCGTCTACGTCTACGGCGATGCGCTGCGCGCGTTGACCGACCGGATCAACGGAGCCGCGTCGTATGCGGATGCCGCTGCCCTGCTGCACCAGATCCTGGAGCCCACCCACGGCCTGCTGGCACAGCTCGGCGAGTTCTTCGAAGCCGCCGGGGAGAAGGCCAAGGAAGCCGAGGAGGACGACGGCTTCGACCTGTCCTACGACCTCGCCGACGCCGCGGCCGAGATCCGCAACCTCGCAGAGGTCCTGCACGTGGCCGAGGACCGGATGCGGGCCCTCACCCCGCTCGCACCGGCACCGCGGCTGCCCACCCCACCGTCCGCGCCGTCCATCAGCCCACCCCCGCCACCGCGCGGGGCCCGCCGGCGCCTCTGACACACCCGATCGGAAGTCCCCCTGCGCAACGCCGACTTCGAGCTCTACGACAACGCCGGACGCACCGCCGAGCAGATCCGCGCGCACCACACCCGATCCGCCACACGGGACGACCTGCGACGCTGGGCGGACCGCGACGCCGAAGTCTTCCGTACGCAACACCCTCTGCCGCCCGAGCCGTTGCCCGCCCCGGACCTGAGCCCTTACCGCACGGCCCTGGAGGCGGCCGAGACCCCGGCCGAGTTCCACGCCGTGCTCGACACCCTCCTGGACGCGGTCGGGCCGTTCCTGAACGAGGTCATCGATCAGCTGGCCGTCACCGCCAAGTGGAAGGGCCAAAACCGCGGAGCCGAACCCGGATCACCATCCTCGCTGCTGCGCGGTGCCGCCAGCAGCATCGCGTCCGCGCTCGCCATGGCCACCGAAGCCGATCTCACGATCCTCCGCGCGTACTACGACCCGCCCCCGGACCTCGACGCGCTCCTGAAGAAGGCCCCTACCTCGCCCGGTGTGCCTCCGTCCCCGCCTGGCCCGCAAGCCGGGCCGGGAACACCACGGCGCTGACCACCCATGGCCCAACCGGCCTCCACAGCACCTCAGGAACCGATGTCCGCACCTCGCCCGACCTCGTTGTCCCTCTTCGCCACCGCCCTCGCCGAGCGTCTGCCCGGCATGTGGACAAGCGAGTATCACCGATACCGCACCTTCGAGGACCAGTTCCCCACCATTGAACGGCTCTGGGACGTCGGCCACGTCGACTACATCGTCAGCCAGTACGCGCTGGGCCATGACGCCGTCCTGGACGGCCCCGACGGGCAGCAGCTCTACGTGACCGACCGGCCCCGGTATCGCCGCCAGTTCGTGGTGGCCCCACTGGAGCCCGAGGGCTTCACGACGCATCAGATCTCCCCGGTGCGCGAGCCGAACGGCATCGCCGTCCCCAGCAACGCAGTCCGGGCCGCCGCTCACGTCACCCGCCGCCTCCTGCCCCGCTACCGGGCCGCGCTGGCCGCGGTCCGCGACAACGCCCTCGCCCAGCCCGAGCCGCCGCACCGCCAGCCCGCGCCCGAGACCGCCCAGACCCTCACCCTCATCTGGTACCCGGACGGCGTGGTGGGCGCACCGTACGACGCGGTGCCCGAGGAAGCGCGCATGACGCTGTTCGGCTGCCGCTTCCAGTACCGGCCGAACGAGTTCGCCTTCGTGCTGCCGGCTTCCTACAGCGCCAAGGAGCGCGCCCTGCTGGTCCAGCTCGCCGCCCAGAAGCTCACGCTCCAGGGCATCGGCGTCAACTTCCGCCGTGCCGCACCCCTTCCTCCTCCCGCAGCGGCAGCCGCGAGCAGGACGCCGGTGGCCGCGGCGTCAAAGCCCGCCTCCCGGCGGTAGAACACCGCCTCGGCATCAAGGAGTTACCGCTGTCCGCGTCCGATCCCGACCAGCGGATGCTGCTGCACGACATGGCCGACAAGTTCAACGCCGTCTCCGACCAGCTTCCGCTTCCCGACCAGATCCGCCCGGATCCGGCACTGAGCGAGATCCTGGACGACGAAGTCCGCCACCTGGCCCGCCTGCTGGCATTCCTGGCCGGTGAGAGCGCGTTCCGTCACCGGGGGGCCACCAGCTACCCGGCCACGGTCACGGTGCGCCGCACGACCCTCGCGCTCGCGAGTGCCGCTGCCCCCGCCGGTCTCGCGCTCGCCGCCCTCGGTGCCGCCGTCCACCACCTCGGCCAGCTCGCCGACCTCGCCCACCAGGCCCCCGGCCCCGCCCGTAGCCGGGCTCTCGCCATCGAGCAGCAACGGCTCGTGGACCGCCTCGGCGACAGCCGCATCCACCTCGCCCGCGCCGCCAAGCAACTGCGCACAGCCGCCGACACCCGCACACCACCGGCCGCGACCGTGCCCGCGCCGTCTCCCGCTGCAGCCGCTTCCCCTTCCCGTTCCCGCTGATCCCGCACCCCGGAGCACTCACATCCCGTCGCACACCACCGCCCGCCAGGCCGCACTCCTGCTCACCGCTCTGTCCGTCGCGCTCACCGCGTCCGCGTGCAACTCCACCTCCTCCGACACGAGCACCCCGGCCAAGGCCACCCGCACCGCCTCGCCGGCCCCGACCGCCGAGCCGGCGCTGACGAAGAAGGAGGCCCTCGCCCAGATCTCCCGCTACTCCAAGATCAACAATGAAGCCAACGCGCACTCCAGCCGCAGCGTCCTCGACACCGTCGAGGACGGCCCGCTGTACGCGCAGTCGGTCGCGGACTACAAGGAGAACGAGGGTCTGCCCAAGGCCGACCGCGAGACGTACAAGCCCTGGTCGTACGATCTGGACGCCACCGACGTCTACATCCCCCGGATCGCCGCGGGCCAGCAGAAGTGGTTCGCGGCCGTCAGCCTCAGCGGCAAGAAGAAGCAGTACACCCGCGTGCTGGTGATGGCTGAGCAGGCGAAGACGAAGCGGTGGGAGATGGTCGCCACCGTCGACCTCACCGACCCCAAGAAGCTGCCGAAGATCGCCCTGGACGCCCAGGGCTACGCCACCGCCGTGGACGCCACCTCCACCGAGAACGTGGCCGCCCCCGTCGACGTACTGCGCACCGCCATCGGCGACAACTTCGCCACCGGCGGCGGCATGTCCGGCAAGAAGGTCTTCACCTCCTCCAAGGCATCGGCCCGTCAGATCAAGGTCCACGACAAGACCGGCACCAAGTTCGGCACCCGCGGCACCACCCGCTTCTCCCTGGCCGCCACGGAGTACCCCGACAGCTACGCACTCAAGACCACCGACGGCCAGGCCCTCGTCGTCTTCTCCCACACGCACACCCAGCGCGACGCCGTCGCCCCGGGGCTGGAGATCATCCCCGGCAAGGACGACCGCGCATGGCTCGGCACCAGCAACTCCCCCTACTTCACCTACACGTTCACCTGCTCCGACGCCGCCACCGTCCCGACCACACCGGGCAAGTCGACACTGATCGGCTACACCTGCCGGCGCACCGACGCCCATGCATGACCGCCCCGTCGCGACCGGCCGGCCCGGCGCCTCGCCGGTTGAGGAATCGCCCTTGCACATAACGGAGTTCACCCGCGCGCTCGCCGACCGCCTGCCCGGCTGGCGGCACGACCCGACCGCGGTGCCCATCGCCAACGACCCGGCCAGCGCCAGGATCTGGGACAGCGGCCCCCTGCCGTACGCCGCGTTCGAAACGGCCAACATTCAGCGCAGCGTGCTCACCCACCACTGGGGCCTGCAGCTGTACGTCATGCCCCGCCCCCACCGCCTGGGCGAGTACCTGGCGCTGCCGATGCTGCCCGCCAACACCAGCCACCAGCACGTGACGGGCCTTCGCGCCCCGCGCGGGATCGCAGTCCCCACCGACCCCGTCCGCGCCGCGGCCCGCCTGCACCGGCGGCTGCTGACCGACTACCGCCTCTCCGCCCCCACCCCGATCCGGCGCAGCAGCCTGGGCCACCTCCAGGTCCACGTCACCCTCGACGAACGCCGCCGTCCGCGGATCCGCACCGGCTACCTCGGCGCCGTCATCGAACTGCTCGCCCGCGGCGGATTCCTGCTCGACCCCGCCACCGGCGAATGCCACTTGCCGGACTCCCTCACCGACACGGCGGCCCGGCGCCAGCTGACCATCAGCGTGCACCGCCTCCGGCTCCAGGGGTTCTACATCACCATCCCCTCACCCAACGGCCCGCGCACCTACCCGCCCCACGGCCCCGCCGCACCGCGCAGGGGGCAGGTGCGATGAACCCGACCGACGACGACTTCGTCCGCGACCACCTGACCACCTGGCAGCGCCGCATCGAGACGGCCTCCGCGAGCCTGCTCCCGCCGCAGACCGGCAGCGCACAGGCCGCACTCGCGCCCGTGCTGCAGCAGCTGGTCACCGTGTACAACCTGTCCTCCGGTCTCGTCGCGGATCTGCGCCAGACCGCCGACAGCCCCCTCGCGGCAACCAGCGCGGGACGCGCGTACCTGGGCCGGCTGGCCGCCGCTCTCGCACACAGCAACCGCGCCGCCACCCACCTGAGTACGACGGTGACCGGCCTCGCCGACGCCCACCGGCTCGCACCCCGCCCAGGCACCGCCGCCCCCGTCGAGAGCCAGCTGGCCGTCACGCTCGGCCACGCCGCCGCCCTGCGCAGCCTCCAGCGTGCGCTCGCCGCCGTCACCACGCCCGTCGCCGACACCCCGCCCACCACGGCGTACGCACCGGCGTCCACGGTGACCGAGCAGCACGGCCGGGCCGTCGCCAACGACACCCGGCCGGCGCGCCGCCGCTGAACGACGCATCGCCCCCACGAGCCTGGAGCGCTTCTGGCCACCCGTTCCTTCATCGCCCGTCCCACCGCCACCGGCTACGCCGGGGTGTACGTCCACTGGGACGGTTATCCCAGCCATCAGCTGCCGCTGCTGCTCGCCGCGCACCGGCACCGGTTCGTCAGCGACACCGAGGCGATGGCCGCCTACCTCATCGACGACGCGCCACAGGGCTGGTCCTGCCTCGGCACCGATCTCCTCGACAGCGCGCCCGACGCCCTGCGCGAGCGCCTCGCCGCCAGCCGCGACGCGCCCGACATGCGCTACCCGGCCCGGTCCGCCGAGCCGCCGCTGCTCTACACGGAGCGGACGGTGTCCCGTCTGAACTGGGGATATGTGCTGCACCCGCACGGCATCGAAGTGATCAGCGCGCCCGGCGTGGAGCGCGGTCCCGTCGTCGCATGGAGCACCGACCCCCGCGTCCGGCTCCGCGACACCCCGGGCCTGTGGAAGCCCGGCCAGCCGATCCCGGCCAGCACACCGCCATCGGCCACCGCGCGGACCGCCGCACCGGCCCCCGCCGTGGCACCGGCACCGCGCACCCGTTCGCACTGACCCACCCCATCCCTGGAGACTGATCTGTCCACCCGTGCGGTCATCGCCCGCCCCACCGCCGAGGGATATGCCGGCGTGTACGTCCACTTCGACGGCTACCCCGACAGCAAACTCCCGCTGCTCCTGGCCGCCTACCAGTACCGGTTCGCCGGTGACCTGGAGGCGATGGCCCGGCACCTGATCGACGAGGTCCACCACGGCTGGGAGGAGCTGGGCACCGACCTCCTCGACGGCACCCCCGCGCCCGTGCGCCGCTCGCTGACCGGGGGCCAGGAGTATCCCAGCCGCCAGCTCGCCAACGTGTACAGCACCGTCGGCGCCCCGGCCGAGCGTGAACTCATCACGCAGGACGGCACCGACGACCTGGACTGGGCCTACGTCCTGCAGCCGCACGGCATCGAAGTGATCGCCCTCGGGGCGTACGACCGCGGTCCCGTCGTCGCATGGAACACCGACCCGCGCAGCGTCATCCGTGCCGATCCGGGTGCCTGGTATCCGGACTCCCCGGCCCCGGTCGTCCCGCCGCGGTTCATGCCCCACTTGTCCACCACCGTGCCCGTCACCGCGCCGGCCCCGAACAGGGCCGCCCGCCGCTAGCCCACGGCAGCCGTGCACCGATCCGCTGCCTGCCTGGAGAATGCTCTGTCCCCGCGCCCCCGCCCGAAGATCACCGTGGTCATCGCCACTCAACTCCGCCCGGACCGGCTGGCGTTCCTCGTGTCGATGCATGCCAGCCTGTGCCGACAGGGTGTTCCCTGGGAGGCCGTTGTCGCTCTCGACGGCGCCGATCCGGCCCGGCTTCCCGCCGCCCTTGCCGGCGACCCGCGCGTCCGTGTGCTCGCCCTTCCGCGCCCGGTCGGTGCGGCCTGCGCCCGCAATCTGGCGCTCAACGAGGTGCGCACCGAGTACGTCAACTTGGCTGACGACGATGACGAGTTCACCGACGACGCCATGGCGCTGCGACTGCGCGTTCTGGAGGATTCCGGGGTGGGCTGGTGCGCCGGATACAGCCAGGATCTCCATGCGGACGGGACCACGACGCTGTGGCGCTGCCCGACACCGCCCGGCCGACACGCGGCCGGCGACGTGTGGACGTACTGGAAGGAACCGGACGACACCATCCCGATCGGGCCGACCACGATCCTCGCGCGCACCGATCTGGTGCGCGCTGCACCGATGGGCGGCCTGGTCCAGGGCGAGGACTACATGGCCGCGATCGGCGTCACCTGCCTCGCACCCGGCGTCCTGCTGCCCGTGCCGGTCTACCGCTACCGCAAGCACCCAGGCCAGATGACCCGTCAGGACAACTACGACGTCGTGGAGCCGGCAGCCCGCCGCCATGCGTGGAACTACGGGCGCAGCCTGCGAGCCGCCCTCCGGGTCCCGGCGACGAGCGATGCGGCCGGGGTGGTGTGATGGACTCCTCCGTCTCCCAGAGCACGCTCGATCACCTGGCCCGGCGTCTGGACGAGCTGGCCGCCGAGTTTCCCACCAGGCCCGAGGCCGTCGACCCGGTCACACTCGCCGACGACATCGCCATGCTGTCCCACCATCTGCAGCACGCCGTTGAACGTGCCCAGGAGCGGTTCACCGCCCCGGCCATGGTCCACGCGCCGGAACGCCTCGTCCTGGTCCGGCTCGCCCGGGCCACCGCGGGCATGGCGCACGCTCTGGACACCCTGGCCGAGGCGTTGACCTACACCACGACCGGCTTCCAGCGCGAGGCGTTGCCGGACCTCGCCCACTCTCATCTGCGCAACGACCCGCAGGTTCTACGGATGCTGACGGCCGAGAAGTATGTCGCGGCCCGTGCCCGGCTGCGCAATACCGCCGCCGCCCTGCGCACGGCCCCGCCCCCGGCTGGTCCGGCCGTGCCACGCGCCAGCCGGCCGCCCGCCGTCGCGCAGCCGCCGCAGCGTGTCCGTCCCTGAACTCCCCTCCAAGGAAAGCCGAGTTGCCGCCGAACCCTCCCGCTCAGATCACCCTCACCACCAGCTGCGCCCTGGGCCTGGTCGCCATCGCGTCCGGCGAGGAGTACCAACAAGCCCACCACGCCCTCGAAGACGCCGGATTCAACCGCCTGCCCAACGGGGTGTTCGCCGCCCCGCTGAACGACCCCGAGGCCGCCCGGTCCACCGCCAGCGCCCTGGTGCACCACGCCCACCAGCACGGCGTCACCATCACCCCCAGTCCCCGGCCCTACCTCGGCGACATCGGAACCGAGATCGCCTCCCGGCTGCCCGGCGCGTGGAGCGCGACACTGGAGATCTACAGCCACCCGCTGTGGCAGGAGGACCTCTGGTACGGGCTGTGGGACGCCGGCGACATCCACCACGCCCTCGTGGAGTACCGCATCCCGTTCGCGTCCGTGCTGAAGAACACTGCCGGCACCGAACTGCTGCTGATCGAGCGTCCCGGTCACCGCAGCGGCTACCTCCTCGGGGCTCTCACCGCCCACGAGAAGGAGGACCCGCACGACGACCCCACCACCCCGCGCAGCATCGTGCTGCCCGCCGATCCGGGCCTTGCCGCGCACGCCGTCACGCACACGTTCCTGCCCGCCTACCGCAGCGCTGTCCACCACCGGGACCTGAACACCGTCCTGAGAGCGGTGGAGCGGATCCGGGAAGAACACCAGGCCCTGAAGGCGATCAAGGATTCCGGCCGCTACAGCGACGGGATCCCGCTCAGCGACACACGCCTGGTCGCCGGCATGGAACGGGACTTCGCCGACTGGGCCTGGCTCTCCTTCACTGATGTTCTCGAACACGCTCCACGCCTGCTGGCCCGGTGCCGCCCCACGGCCACTCCGTGGCCCCAGGACGCCGCCGCGCTGACCGGCCTGCGCGAAGCACTCGCCGACAGCCAGGACGCCTGGGGCGAGTGGAACGACACACGGAACGAGCTGTACTCGATCCCCCGGATGCTGCCCGCCCACGATTGGAGCCAGATCCGGGGCCGCCTCGGCCTCTCCGTGCTGCCCGCGATCGAGACCTGGCTCACCGACGGCGCAACGTTCGAGCGCCAGGCCCGCGCCGCCGTGCCGGGCGGACCGGCAGCCCTGTCCGCGCCCAGCCCGCGGCTGCTCACCACCCGCCCGGCGCCGCCGCCCACGCCCCCAGCCACCCCAGCGCACCGCTGAACGTACAGATCAAGGATTCGTCTCTGTCCGACCGCTTCCGCTTCACCACCCACCCCGAACACGGCTACGTCGCCGAAGCCGGTCCCCAGATCCCCGGCCATCTGGCCGACTGGCTCCTCACTCGCGAGCAGTTCGAGCCCATCCCTGGCACCGTCGGCCGGTACCGGCTCACCCATCCTGAACACGACGGCCTGCGCCGTGCCCGCCAGGCCGTGCAGGATCTGCGCCGCCTCGGCTACCCGGTGCACACCGCTGCCACCCTCACCCCGGCCGACGATCCCGGCCGACCCCAACCCGGCGTGAGCTACGGCCTGTTGGAACGCCGTACCCGCATCGCGCAGGCCGCGGCCACCCGCTCCCCGCAGACCCGCACCGCCCCGGCAGCATCCCTCCCTGCCTCCGTACCGCGGACCGCTTCCCTGCCCGTGGGCAGCCGAGCCCGGGCAGCCGGAGGAAGGCGGAGCCGATGAGCGCCGCGGCGATCCGCATCACCCGCGGCCCGGGCGGTGAAGTCGAAGTCGACGGTCCCGTCGACACGTTCGCCGCCAGCGTCCTGGCCCGCGCCGGATTCGACACCTACCCCATGCTGCGCGGCGTCTGGATCCGCATGCCGTTCGACCGGGGCCACCGGTGGGAGAACGAACACGCCACCTGGGCGGCCGAGATGCTCACCGCCGCCCGGTACCGCGTCGACCTCGCCCCCGACCTGCGCCCCACCCCGGGCGACGCATCAGGACCGCCGCGGCGCGCGAAGACCGCCATGACCACGCATCCTTCGCACGCCGACACCGCGCGGCGGCCACGTCACTGACCCGGCATACCCCTCCAGCCAACTCACCTTCCCAGAACGGACCTTCCGCCATACCCGCTCGACCGCACCCGCCTGGAACTGCCACAACTACGCCTGCCCGGTCTGCACTGCGCCGCAGCGCGACGAGCTGACCCTGATGCGCTGCGCCATCCTCACTCTGTTGGAACACGGCCGCTGGATGGCCTCCGACAACATCCCCCTGCGCGAGATCCTGTCCTCCGCCAGCAGCGGCTACCTGACCGGCTTTGCCGGCGATGACGTCCCTGCGCCCGCCGCCGAGCACTGGTCCTGGCTGGAGGCCGAGCTGCGCCTGACCGTCGCCCGCGCCGCCGGACTGGACGCCATCAGCACCCTCGACCCGCGCATCGACCGCGTCCTTGCCACCGCCGCCCGCCGCACCTCGCGGCGCCAGATCGACCTCCTCGACCGCGCCGCCGCGCAGTTCACTGAACTCCACACACGCCCCCGCGCCGCCTGAATCCACCGGCACCCCACGCCACCACCCCCTCACAAGGAGATTCCCCCGTACATGGCCGTTGTTGGTACACCCGGCTATCAGAACGTGCGGAAAGGCGAGTCAGGTAGCTGCGGGGCGGTGAGGCCCGCCCTGGAGCATGTCGGCAGTCATTGCTCATCGTTCGTGGTCCAGCCACGCACCGTTGATGTGCTGGAAGCTCCGGGCCTGCCTCGCTTTCGCCCAACACCCCACCGCTTTCCCGCCACCACCGATAGGAGTTCCGCCTTGCCCGAAGCACCAGCAGAGCCGTTCATGACGATCCGGCACACCGTCACCGGCGAGATCACCACCACCGGCTACAACGCCGCCGCCCGGCGGATCCTGCTCAAGGACGGCTTCGAAGAGACGCCCGGCTGCGCCTGCCGAGCGACGGAGCCCGGTACGGAGCGGACGCACGGGCCTGCTCGGCAGCCGGCGAGCTGCTCGTCGCTGGCCATCCCCTGCACCTGGACCGAGCCCTCGGTCGGCCGGTGAGCGCCGACGGTACGCCCCGGCCTGCCCGGTCGCCGATGTCGGCACAGTCCGTGATGCGCTCCGAGAGCGGACAGCCTCTCCAGCGCATCGCCAACCCAACCCGCACCCACACCTGTTGAAGGGCCCTCATTGACCACACCCGGACCGCCTACCAGTCCAGCGCGCACCAAGGGCGGCGAACTACGGGCCAAAGTGGCCCGACTGCTGGCCGACCGGCCGGCGTACACGCTCACCATCGGGGACATGGCCAGGCAGCTGGGCCACTCCCACAGCGCCGTCCGCAACGCCGCCCTCACCCTGGTGCGACGCGGCGAGGCCGACCAAGGCGGAACCGGACAGCCGGAGTTCCGGGCGAACGCGAAAACCGCCGCAGCCGCGCAGACCGCTGTGATCAGCCCACCGGGCACCCACTCTCCCCGCGCCCAGGCGGCCACGGCCCGCACGACCATTCCCGCAGCAGCCACGCCCAGGCAGACCGGCCCGATCCTCCGCGCGGGGGGCCAGCTCTACCGCCCCCGGGAGCTGGCCGATCTGCCCGACGTCGAGGCGTTGAATCGCCTGCGCGACGCCGACGTGCCGGTGCTGCTCTACGGCCCTCCGGGCACCGGCAAGACGAGTCTGGTCGAGGCGGCGTTCGAGGACCTGCTCACCGTCGCCGGTGACGGCGACACCACGGTCGGCGACTTGATCGGCGAGTACACACAGGACGACGCGGGAGCCTACGTCTTCCAGTACGGTCCGCTGGTCACCGCGATGACCGAGGGCCGCGCCCTGCTGATCGACGATGCCACCTTGATCTCACCGAAGGTCCTGGCGGCGCTGTACCCCGCGATGGACGGGCGCAGGCAGATCCAGGTCAAGGCCCACAAGGGCGAGACCATCAAGGCCGAGCCGGGCTTCTACGTCGTGGCGGGCCACAATCCCGGCGTCCACGGCGCGGTCTTGACGGAGGCGCTCGCGAGCCGGTTCAGCGTGCAAATCCAGATCGGCACGGACTATGACCTCGCCCTGGCCTTGAGGATCGATGCCCGGGTGGTCCGCGTCGCCCGACACCTCGCCCACCAAGTCGAACTCGGCGAGCTGGGCTGGGCCCCCCAACTGCGGGAACTGCTCAACTACCAGAAGACCGAGGCCGTCCTCGGCACCAAAGCCGCGCTCGCGAACCTCGTCGGCATCGCTCCTGTGGAGGATCGCGACGCCGTCGCCGCCGCCGTCATCAAGGCTGCCGGCGTCAAGAAGATCGCGCCCCTCACCCTCGGCAAACAGCTCCCCGCCTCGGCCGCCCGGCAGCCCCCGGGCAGCACCGGCTCCGCACACCGGGCCGCTCGCGATGAGCGCCCACCACCACGTCCAGTCCCCGACCACCACGCCGGACGACGACGCCGACCTCGCGCGATGGGACGACGACGGCGCCCCGCCCGCGCAACCCCGTTCCTCCCCGGCCGCGTGGCTGCGCGTGGGAGCCGAACTCGGCGACCGGCTGGTCGCCCTCTCCGGCCGCCCAGACCTCCTCGTCACCTGCCGCCCCGGCACGCGCAGCGGCGCACCGGCCGCGTTCTTCCCCACTCTGGGCGAGGTCGAGTTCGACGCCCGCCTGTT
>NZ_JBSFVY010000037.1:0-84917 GCF_053592555.1 Streptomyces sp. NPDC002643 | reverse complement strand
CAAACTCTCCGACTCCCCCACCCACATCACCCCCTCCCCCCTCCTCGGCCAACACACCCACGACATCCTCACCAACGAACTCGGCCTAGAAGAAGAGGAGTTGCGGCTGCTGAGGTCGAGCGGGGTGATCTGACGTGGGGATCTCCCGGCGCGCCACCAGGGTGCGGAGCCTCCCTGCTGTTGGGGGGCGGGCCATGACGTAACCGAGCACGAGGGGCAGGCCGACGGTGCGCGTCGGCCGGCCCCGGGAGCCGTGCGCGCACGAAAGGCATTTGGACAGGGGGCGCTGGCCAGATCTTTCGACGCAAGGAGTGCAAGAGCAGATGACAACCATCGACTACTCGACGTCCCTCCCGTACAGGGAGGTGACGGACGCCAACGGCCGCGTGTTCCGCGTCGGTGAGACCGACATCGACATCATGGGGCGCAAACGCAAGTGGATGGTCATCCTGCCGTGGGTCGGCATGATGGGCATCAGCTCGGCGGAGTACGCGTTCGCGTCCGCCGAGGACACGCTGCACACGGCGCACAGTTGGAGCAGCGCGCACATCTTCTGGATGCTGGGGGTCTGGGTCTTCTTCCAGGCCGCCGTCGCGTTCCCCGCGGGCAAGCTGCGGGAGAGCGGAAAGCTCCCGGCCCGCTGGGCGATGATGCTCGGCGCACTCGGCACCCTGCTGGGCTATCTCTCGCTCGCGTACGCGCCCCATGTGGTCGTCGCGTACATCGGCTTCGGCATGTTCAGCGGCATGGGCGCGGGCATGGTGTACGCGACCTGCGTGAACATGGTCGCCAAGTGGTATCCGGAGCGCAAGGGCGGCAAGACGGGCTTCGTGAACGGCGGTTTCGCCTACGGCTCGGTCCCGTTCGTCTTCATCTTCACCGGCTACATGGACCTCACGAACTTCCGCTGGGTACTCGTCGCGGTGGGCCTGTTCCTGGCGGCGGTCGTCGCCGTCTCGGGCTACTTCTTCAAGGACCCGCCGAAGAACTGGTGGCCCGCCGACGTCGACCCGCTGAAGAAGCCCACCGACGCCCGCGCCCGGCGCGCACTGGAGAAGAACCCGCCCGCCGTGCACCAGTACACCCCCAAGGAGGCGTGGAAGACCGGCCGTGTGGCCCTGATGTGGTTCTGTCTGCTGTGCACGTCGGGTGTGAACATCTTCGGCATAGCCTTCCAGGTGCCCTTCGGTGACGAGGCGGGCTTCGCGGGCGGGATCGTGGCCACCGCCATGTCCCTGAAGGCGATTGTGAACGGCACGGGGCGCGGCGTCATCGGCTGGCTCTCCGACCGGTACGGCCGCAAACAGTGCCTGATCTTCGTCTGCATCGTCCTCGGGCTGTCGCAGTACGGCATCCTGTTCTCCGGGAACATCGGCAATCTGCCGCTCTTCCTGCTGTTCTCGTCGATCTCCGGCTTCGGCGGCGGTGCGATCTTCCCGATGTTCGCCGCGCTGACCGCCGACTACTTCGGTGAGAACAACAACGCCTCCAACTACGGCCTGGTGTACTCGTCCAAGCTGGTGTCGGGTCTGCTGGGCTCCGGCATGGGCGCGGTGGTGGTCTCCGCCTGGGACTACGCCGGTGCGTTCATCCTGGCCGGTTCGATCTCCCTCTTCGCGGGCTGTGTGGCCGTGTTCCTGCGACCGCCGGGACGGACGCCGGCCAAGCGCGTCCAGCCGAACCCGCGGCCGCTGGGTGAGGAGACCGTCTGACCTCAACCGGCTTGTTCCGGCTCGCCGGTTCCCGGTTCCCGGTTCCCGCCGAGTATGTGAAGCGGCCGTCCAGGGCCTCGCGCCCCTGGACGGCCGCTTCATGTGCGCGGTGTGTCACACCGTCAGCACTTCTCCCGCAGCGAGTGCAGATGCTCGCTGGAGCGGCGGGCGAAGGTGAACGACTCGGTGGGGTTG
Organism: Streptomyces sp. NPDC002643; assembly: GCF_053592555.1. Taxonomy (NCBI): domain Bacteria; kingdom Bacillati; phylum Actinomycetota; class Actinomycetes; order Kitasatosporales; family Streptomycetaceae; genus Streptomyces; species Streptomyces sp. NPDC002643. The sequence continues at coordinate 83,010 of NZ_JBSFVY010000037.1, read as the reverse complement.
TCGTGTTCGGCCTGCCAGTGGTGGGCGAGCCGGTGGCCCCTGAGACGGGTCACGGCGGAGATGAACTTCTTGTAGTCGATGTCGCCGTCGCCGACGTCGACCATGCGGTACCCGAAGGGGTTCGACGGGTCGCTCTCGCCGTCCTTGACGTGGAAGAGCGGATAGCGGTTCGGACGCTTGAGGACGTAGTCCAGGGGCTCGAACGGCGCGGGCTTGCCGTCGGGCCGCTGGGAGAAGCGGAACTGGGCCACATACGCCCAGAAGATGTCCATCTCCAGGAAGACCAGATCGGGGTCGGTCTCACGGAGCAGCACGTCGTAGAGGCGGACCTTCGGCTTGTCACTGGCGAAGGAGAACTCCTCCGAGTGGTTGTGCTGGTAGAACTTCATGCCCCGTGCCCTCGCCGCCGCGCCGTAGGTGTTGAACTCCTCGGCGGCCCGCTTCATCGCGTCAACGGTGGTGCCGTAGCGGAACGGCCCCGAAGCGGTGCCGATGTGCCTGAGGCCGAGGGCCTGGGCGTCGTCGAGGACCTTGTCGAGGTTCTGGGCGAAGGTGTACGCGTTCGGGTCGTCCGCGTAGTAGCCGACGTGGCTGCCGATCGGGGTGAGCCCGTGGTCCCGGGCCAGCCGCCTGAGCTGGGCGAGCGTGATGGGGCCCGCCGTGCCCTGGGTGTAGCCGGCGAACTCGACCTCGTCGTAGCCGTACTTCTCCAGCTCGGCGAAGACGGGGGCGAAGCCGAGGGTGGAGACCTTGTCGCGGAGGCTGTAGAGCTGGATGCCGAGCCGTCCGGGCGGCAGTACGGGGCGGCCGCGACCGGTCGCGGCGGAGGTGGTCGCCGAGCCTGTCGTGGCGGCCTGCGCGGGGGCCGCGGTGCCCAGCAGGGCGGCGGCGGTGGCGCCCGCGGCCACGCCGAGCATGCCGCGTCTGCTGAGGCGGTGGGTGAGTTCGGGATCGGTCTGGCGGATGCGGCTCATGCCTGGGACTCCTTGAGGTCGGGGATCGTGGTGTTCCTGTTCCTGTTCCGGTCGCCGGTCGGGTCGTGGTTCAGGGCAGCTCCTTGAGGCCGAGGTCCGTCAACAGGTCGCGGGCCAGGGTGAGTTCGGCGGCGATGCCGTCGGCGAGCTGGGCGCGGCCTCGGGGGCGGAGTTCGGGTGGGAGGGCCTGCCAGGTGTAGGTCTCGACCTCCAGATGGTGGGTGAGCGGGTGGGCGCCGCCGACCAGACGGGTCAGGGCGGAGATGAGCACGGGGAGTGTGGAGGTCAGGGGCGCGGCGGGGGCCGCGTGCAGCGGGACGTGGAAGTGGGCGCGCCACGGGGACGCGTCGGGCAGGGCGTCGCCCGAGAGGGCTTCGCCGAGGTCGTCGGTGCCGCGCGGTCCGGCGGCGGTTGCGGTGCGGGTCTGGTGCAGGAAGGGGGGCTCGTCGAAGGCGGCGAGGGCTTCGCGGACATCGGGGAGATGGGGGTGTTCGGCGTGCAGGGCGGCCGAGAGCTGGGATTTGACGAGGGGGACGTGGGCGCGGGTGAGCGCGTCCAGGGCGGTGTCCGGGTCTTCGAAGGAGGTGGCGAGATGGCAGGTGTCGACACAGATGCCGATGCGGTCGTGGCCGATGTCGGTCAGCGGGCCGATGGCGTCGGCGGTGGTCTCGACGGTGCAGCCGGGCTCGGGTTCCAGCCCGACGCGGATGGAGCGGCCGGTCAACTCGGCCATGGCGTCGAGGCGTTCGGCGAGGGTGCGCAGCGCCGTTCGGGCCAGGGCGGCGCGGGTGTCGTCGTACACGGTGCGCCAGGCCAGGGGCAGCGTGGAGATGGTGCCCTCGGTGATGTCGTCGGGGAGGAGTCCGGCGAGGAGGCGGGCGAGGGAGGTGGTGTGGTGGAGGCGTTCGGGGTCGGCCCAGTCGGGCCGGTAGACCCGGTACTTGACCTCTTCGGCGCCGAAGCCCTGGTACGGGAAGCCGTTGAGGGTGACGACCTCCAGGCCGCGCCGGTCGAGTTCGGCGCGCAGGCCCCGCAGGGCGGCGGGATCGCTGTCGAGGGCGTGGGCGGCGTCCTTGGCGAGCCACAGGCCGATGCCGAGGCGGTCGCGGCCGAGGCGGCGGCGTACGGGTTCGCAGTGGTCGCGGAGTTGGGCGAGGACTCCGTCGAGGGTCTCCGCCGGGTGCACATTGGTGCAGTAGGCGAGGTGGACGGTCGAGCCGTCGGGGTGGCGGAAGCGCATGGGTCACTCCCGGCCGCGCAGGATGGAGTTGCCCTCGTGGGTGGCCCCTGTGGCGGTGGCATCGAGGGCGAGCCGGCCGCTGAGCCCGTAGAAGGCGACCGGGTTGCGCCACAGCACGAGGTCCACGTCGTCCTCGTCGTACCCGGCGTCGAGCAGGGCGTCGGCGACCTCGCGGGTCTTGAGGGGGTCGCTTCTGCCCCAGTCGGCCGCGGAGTTGACGAGGACCTTCTCCGGGCCGAACTCCTTGAGGACGGCGACCATGCGCTCCTCGTCCATCTTGGTGTCGGGATAGACGGAGAAGCCGAGCCAGCAGCCGCTGTCCCTGGCCTCCTTGACGGTGGTCTCGTTGAGGTGGTCGAGGAGGACCCGCTCGGTGGGGAGCGCGGAGGCGCGTACGACGTCGAGGGTGCGGCGGACCCCGGCGAGCTTGTCGCGGTGCGGGGTGTGGACGAGGGCGGGCAGGCCGTGGTCGGCGGCGAGTTGCAGTTGGTGTTCCAGGGCGTGGTCCTCGGCCGGGGTCATGGAGTCGTAGCCGATCTCGCCGACGGCGACGACCCGGTCCTTGAGGAGATAGCGGGGCAGCTCGTCCAGGACGGGGACGCAGCGGGGGTCGCCCGCCTCCTTGGGGTTGAGGGCGATGGCGCAGTGGTGGGCGATTCCGTACTGGGCGGCGCGGAAGGGTTCCCAGCCCAGCAGGGAGTCGAAGTAGTCGAGGAAGGAGGCGGGAGAGGTGCGGGGCTGGCCGAGCCAGAAGGCCGGTTCGACGACCGCGCGGACGCCCGCCTCGTGCATCGCCTCGTAGTCGTCGGTGGTGCGGGACGTCATGTGGATGTGGGGGTCGAAGAGGCGCATCAGGTCTCCTTGCCGTCGTCGCCGGCGATGCGGTCGGTGCCGACGACTCGGTCGGTGCCGTACGTGCGGTCGGTGCCGTCGGTGCCATCGGTGCCGTACGTGCGGTCGGTGCCCTCGGTGCCGGATTCGTCGGCCGGTGGGGGCGCGGTCAGGGCCAGGACGCGGTACAGGTCTTCGGGTACGGGACGGCCCGCGGCGGTGCGTTCGTCGGCGTAGTCGCCGAGCATGCGGGCCAGTTCGGTGTCACCGTGGGCGCGGCGCGGAAGGTCGGTGATCCCGTCGACCGGCACACCGGTGAACAGGCACTTGAGGACGGCGTGCCGCCAGTGGTGCGGGGCCAGATACCGGGCCGCGTACGGGCCGAGGGCGGCGGCGACCAGGCGGGTGTCGTTGGTGCGCAGGGCGTCCTCGACGAGGTGCAGGGCGTCGGGGCCGGGCACGAGGTGGGGCAGCGCGTGGAGGACGGCACGGCGTTCGTCGGCGGTGCCCTGGCGGTAGACCCGGCTGAGGGCGTCGGCGTCGGCGCGCGCCGCGTGCAGGATCAGCACCCGGACGGCGTCGGCGTGTTCGGCACCGCATCTGCGGCCCGCTTCGGCGAGACGGAGTTCCCAGACGGAGATCGGCCCGTGGATGCCCGGATGGTCGGCGGCCTCGTCCAGGGCCCGGCCCAGCCAGGCGCGGGCGCTGTCCTTGAGGTGGGTGTTCAGCCGGGCGCGCAGGTCGGCGGGGGTGGGGAGGGACGGGTTGCCGGGGGTGATGTCGGGGTCGGGGTCGGCCGAGGGTGGCGTGCGGTGGTTCACGGCGGGCTCCCGTGGGTCGGACGGCCCGTTGTTCGGCCGACGATGCGTTGGAGGAAGGAGAGGGACTGTTCTGCCTGGTGGGGGCCGGCGTGGGAGTGGCGGGGCAGTTCGACGACGGTCAGGGCCTCGTAGCCGGTGGCGGCTAGGGCTTCCAGGACCGGTGGGAAGTCGATCTCGCCCTCGCCGAAGGGCAGATGCTCATGGACACCTCGGCGCATGTCCTCGATCTGGACGTGGCGCAGCCAGGGCGCGGCGGCGCGGACGCAGTCGTCCGGAGGGAGAGGTTCGAGGCACTGGCAGTGGCCGATGTCGAGGGTGAGGCCCAGCGCGGCCGGGCTGTCGAGAATCTCACGGAGGCGGTGGAAGTCGGCGAGCGTGGCGAGGAGGTGACCGGGTTCGGGTTCGACTGCAAGCGGGATGCCGGCGGCGGTGGCCGCGTCCAGGACGGGGGTGAGGGCGGCGGCGAGGCGTTTCCAGGCGGTGTCGTCATCGGTGCCGGGCGGGGTGACTCCGCTGAAGCAGTGCACGGCGTGGGCGCCCAGTTCGGCGGCGACCCGGACCGCGCGGATCAGCAGATCGGCACGGCGGGCGCGGTCGTCGGGATCGGCGTCGAGGAGTGTGGGGCCGTGTTTGCGGCGCGAGTCCAGGACATAGCGGGCGCCGGTCTCCACGGTGACCGTCAGGCCGAGTGCGTCCAGGCGGCGGGCGAGTCGCCGGGTGCGGGCGGCCAGATCGGGGGCCAGCGGGTCGAGGTGCATATGGTCGAGGGTCAGCCCGACACCGTCGTAGCCGAGGTCGGCGAGGAGGGCGAGGGCGTCGTCGAGGCGTAGGTCGGCGAGGCCGTTGGTGCCGTAGCCGAGGGAGAGACGAGTACGAGAGGGAGAGGGAGAGGGGGTGGCGTCGGATGACGGGGGTGACAGAGATGGGTTCACGAGAGGTCCGTCCCGCCGCTGTCGTGCGCGGGCTGTCGTCGGCCGTACCGGAGCCGGTCGGCGAAGTGCGCCAACGCCGCGTACTGCTCACCCAGTGCCGCGGGCCCCGCCCCCACCGGGTCCTTGAAGTAGAAGCCCAGCTCGGTCAGGGGGCCGGTCAAACCCAGTTCGTCGGCGCGGGCCAGGAGGCGGGCCAGGTCCAGGACCAGGGGGGCGGCCAGCGCCGAGTCGCAGCCCTGCCAGGTGGTCTGGAGCACCATGCGGGTGCCGAGGAAGCCGTCGAAGGCGATGTGGTCCCAGGCGGTCTTCCAGTCACCGAGGGCGGGGACGTCGTCGATGTGGGTCTCGCCCTCGGGGGTGGTGCCGAGGGTGTCGGTCAGGACGCGTTCCTTGCCGGCGTTCTTTGCGGCTGCGGCGGCCGGGTCGGCGAGGGCGGCACCGTCGCCACCGCCCAGGAGGTTGGTGCCGGACCAGGCCCGGATTGTCAGGGCCCGCTGGGCGAACATCGGGCCCAGGACCGATCGCAGCAACGTCTGGCCGGTCTTGCCGTCGCGGCCCGCGTAGGGGACACCGGCCGACTCCGCCAGCGGGGCCAGCGCCGGGTGGTCGAGGCCGACGGAGGGTGTGAAGTTCACATAGGGGCAACCGGCTCGGAGGGCCGCCGCCGCGTACAGGGAGCTGGGCGGCAGGGCGGCGCCGGTTGGGGCGGGCTCCGTGGAGGCGAGGTTCACGACGACGGCTCGGGAGAGGTCACGGCGCCGTATGAAGTCCCGGATGTCGGCGGCGAAGGAGGAGATCAGAGCGGAGGGGTCGGTGCCGGGGTCCGTGGCGGGGTTCTGGGCGCGGGCCTCGGTGGGGACTGGGGCGTCGGTCTCGGTGGTGGGGATTGTCGTGGTTCCCGGTACCGGTAGTGGGCCGCCGGATCTGATCTCGGCGTCGGCCTCGGTGAGTTCGGCGGTGATCGTCGTTGGGAGGCCATGGGGCAGGACGCCGGTGGCGGCGAGGGCCTCGGCACGTTTGGGGAGGGGGCAGTCGGCGATGTCGTGACCGCCGAAGACGAGGGAGGAGAGGGGTGGGAGGCCGGTGTCGGCGAAGAGGGGGGTTTCGGTGAGCAGGCCGGTGGGGGCGTGGAGCCCCGCGGTCAGGGCCGCACAGCCCGCGACGACCGTGGTGGCGACGGAGCCGCGTGCCCCGATCAGCCAGACACCGGCCCTCTGCTCGGAACCTCCGGTACCGGACATGGGCGGCCTCCTCGTCGTACGTGGTCGTGGGCGGTCACAAGCCGTTGTGCGCGGCCGGTACGGGTACGGCGGCCGCGGGGCTGCCGTCGGTGCCGGAGTGGGAAAGGAAGACGGCGGGCGGGAGTCCGGCGTCACCCGCCCGCCGTCGCTCAGTTGCCCGAATGCGGTGCCGTGTCGGCGGTCCCCACGGGCAGTTCCTTGATCCGGACGTCGCGGAAGGACACCTGGTCGTCGGCGCCGTGGTTCTGGATGCCGATGTGTCCGTCGGTGAGGCTCCGGGCCGGATCGGTGTTGGTGAAGTCGTTGATCTTCACACCGTTGAGCCAGACACGGAGGCGTTCGCCCTCCACGCGGATCTCGTACGTGTTCCACTCCCCCGGCGGGTTCAGCGCGCGGTCGCGCTTGTCGATGTCGGCGGACCGGAAGCCGTAGACGGACCCGGTGGTTCTCTCGGGGACGTCGGTGGCGTCGATCTGGATCTCGTAGCCGTTGTTGACGGCCGACCAGGGGTCGTCGGAGGGCGGGAAGCCCACGAAGACACCGGAGTTGTCGTCGCCGGCGACCTTCCAGTCGAGTTTCAGGGAGTACGACCCGAAGCCCGAGGCGGCGTACCAGAGCATGCCCATGCCGCCGGTGGTCGTGAGTGTGCCGTCGTCGGACAGGGTGAAGGAGCCGGGACCTGCCTGTCGCCACCCCGACAGCGAATCGGCGGTTCCGTCGAAGAGCGGCCGGTAGCCGTTCTCCGGGCGGCAGTCGGCCTGGGCGTCGCCGATCGCCCAGCGGATGCCGCCGAGGAGGTGCTGGCGGAAGGCGGGTTCGGTGTAGGACTCCTTGGTGTGGCCGCCGCCGGTGTAAAAGGCCCGGCCGCCCCGGTAGTTCTGGCACCAGGCGATGGGGTGATCGCCGTTCATGGTGCCGCCGGTGTACGACGACTCGTCGAGGGAGGCCAGGACATGGGCCCGGTCGCGCGGGTTGGAGCGGTAGTTGTACCACTCGTCCGTGCGGTTCCAGGTGGGGCCGAGGCCCGAGGTCGCCGGGTGGGCGTGGTCCTCGACGGCGACCGTGGCGGGCTGGATCGCCGGGTGCGACTGGAAGTACGCGCCGGCGAGTCCGCCGTAGAAGGCCCAGTCGTACTCGGTGTCGGCGGCGGCGTGGATGCCGACGTAGGCGCCGCCGCGTCCGATGTACCGTTCGAACGCGCCCTGTTGGGCCTCGTTCAGGACGTCGCCGGTCGTGGAGAGGAAGACGACGGCGTCGTAGTGACCGAGGTTGCGGCTGGTGAAGGCGCCGGCGTCCTCCGTGGCGTCGACGGCGAAGCCGTTCGCCGCGCCCAACTCCCGTACGGCCGTGATCCCTTCGGGGATCGAGTCGTGCCGGAAGCCGGCGGTCTTGGAGAAGACCAGCACCCGGCGGGTCTCGGAGCCGCCCTGGCCGGGGCCGCCGCCCGGCTCATGCGACACGGCTGGTCCCGCCTGGTCGGCCTCGTTCGACGCGGCCGGACCCGACACACAGCCGATCAGCAGGGCGGCGCCTCCCACGGCCGCCCAAATGCGTCCGTTCGTTCGCATGATCGCCCCTCACCTCGCCGTGAACGTGAAGTCGTCCACGTCGAACAGGGCGTCGGTGCCGCTGCCCTTGAACACCAGGTGGAGCGTGGTGGTGCCGCGTGGGGCGCGGGACAGGTCGGCGGTGACGTCCTGGAAGGTCTCCCAGCCGCCGGTCACCGGGACGGTGGCGGTGCCGAGGAGCCGTCCGGTCGGGGACCCGGCCCTGACCTCCAGCTTGCCGCCGGAACCGCCGGAGGAGATACGGGCGGTGATCTTCGTGGCGTCGGAGAGGACGTACGGCTTGAAGGAGATCCAGTCGCCGTTGGAGATGTCGCCGACGGTCTTGCCGCCGTGGGCGGTGTCCTTGGACTGGACGGTGATGCCGGAGGAGTCGCCGTAGTGCTCGGCCTGGCGGTGGGTGGGCTGGACGACGCTCTGGTCATGGGTGGTCAGCGGGGCCTGGCCGCCGCCTCCGCCGTCGGTGTACTCGGCGTCGAAGACTCCGAAGATGTTGGCGTTCTCGTCATGGCCGCCGTCGGCGCTGGTCTGGATGGTGCCGGTGCAGCCGTTGGCGGAGGTCACGGGGTGGCCGTGGCTGTCGTGGCCGAGGATGAAGGTGACCTTGACCTTGGAGCAGTCGATGGGCCGCCCGTCCTCGGGGTCGCTGACCCTCACCTCGAACGGCACGGCGTCGCCGAAGGCGAACAGCTGTCCGTCCGCCGGGAGTCGCAGCTCGACCTTGGGCGCGGTGTTGCCGACGACGATCCGCACGCTCGCGCTGCCGGTGCGGCCGGAGGGGTCCTCGGCGGTGACGGTCGCCGTGTAGGTGCCGTTCGTCTTGTAGGTGTGCCGGGGGTTGGCGGCCGTGGATGTGGTGCCGTCGCCGAAGTCCCAGCTGTAGGTGAGGGCGTCGCCGTCCTGGTCGCTGGTGCCGGCGGAGGAGAAGTTCACCTTGAGCTTCGCCTGGCCGGAGGTGCGGTCGGCGGCGGCCTGGGCGACCGGGGAGTGGCCGTCGGTGGCGTTCTCGATGCGGTACAGGGCGGAGTTCTCGTCGCCGCCGAACCAGGCGAGGCCGTAGTCGAGGACGTACAGCGCCCCGTCCGGGCCGAAGGCCATGTCCATGACCTGGGTGCCGGACCAGGGGATGTCGTTGATCGACTGCACGGTGCCGTCGGCGTCGCTGGTGATCCGCTTGATCCAGCGGCGGCCGAACTCACCGGCGAAGAAGTCGCCGTCGTACGCCTCGGGGAACTTCACCGGGGAGTCGAGCGAGGCGTCGTAGTGGTAGACCGGGCCGCCCATCGGGGACTCGGAGCCGTCGCCGAACTCCGGGACGGAGGCGCCGTTGTAGGGAATCCAGGCGGGCTCGGCGGGGGGCAGATCGGTGAGGCCGGTGTTGTTCGGCGAGGTGTTCTTCGGCGCCGAGCAGTCGAAGGCGGCGCCCGAGGTGCCGGTGGCGAAGTCGTGGTCGACGTAGGCGTCGTTCTTGCCGGTGCAGTACGGCCAGCCGAAGTTGCCCGGCTTGGTCACGCGGGCGAACTCGACCTGTCCGGCGGGGCCGCGCGAGGGGTTGGCGGCGCCCGCGTCGGGGCCGTACTCGCCGACGTAGAGGATGCCGGTCGTCTTGTCGACGCTGAAGCGGAACGGGTTGCGGAAGCCCATCGCGTAGATCTCGGGGCGGGTCTTGTCCGTGCCGGGCGCGAAGAGGTTGCCGTCGGGGACGGTGTAGGAGCCGTCGGCGTCGACCTTGATGCGGAGGATCTTGCCGCGCAGGTCGTTGGTGTTGGCGGAGGTGCGCTGGGCGTCGAAAGCGGGGTTGCGGCTCGCGCGTTCGTCGATGGGGGTGAAGCCGTCCGACTGGAACGGGTTGCTGTCGTCGCCGGTCGACAGGTACAGGTTGCCCGCCGCGTCGAAGTCGATGTCGCCGCCGACATGGCAGCAGATGCCCCGGGAGGCGGGGACGTCGAGGATCTTCGTCTCGCTGGCCGTGTCGAGGGTGCCGTCGGTCTTCAGGACGAACCGGGAGAGCCGGTTGACGCCGTCGAAGGGCGCGAAGTCGGCGGCGGTGCCGGTCTCGGGGGCGTCGCCCGCGGGGGTGTTCAGCGGGGGCGCGTAGTAAAGGTAGATGAAGCGGTTGTCGGCGAAGCCCGGGTCGACGCCTATGCCCTGGAGGCCCTCCTCGTCGTGGGAGTACACGTCGAGTTTGCCGGCGAGTCTGGTGTTGCCGGCCGCGTCGGTGAGGCGGAGTTCGCCGTCGCGGGAGGTGTGCAGGACGGAGCGGTCGGGGAGGACGGCGAGCGACATGGGCTCGCCGACCTCCGGTTCGCCCTTGGCGAGGGTGACCTGCTGGAAGTCCTCGGCGGCGAGGGCGACCCGCTCGGAGTCCTCCGCCGCGGCGGCCTGCGGGGCGGCCTCGGCCGCGCCGGCGGCGGGCGAGGTGAGCGACAGCGAGGCGCCCGCGAGCAGCAGCCCGCTCAGCAGTGCGAGGGGCCCGCGAACGCTCCGGCGTCTGAAGTGAGAGGTGGGGTGTCCGTTGTCGTCGTACGGGTGCACGAGATGCCTCCAGAGAGGGGCTGGTCGTACGGAGGTGTACGGGTGTGTGCGGTACGCCGGGGTGCGCCGTCACCCCGGAAGACACGAGGGAGCTGTACGGGCCTGGCCGTACGGGTCTAGTCGTACGGGTCTAGTCGTACGGGCCTAGTCGTACGGGCCTAGTCGTTGCCGCCGAAGGCCGCGTCGAACGAGGCGGACGGTGGGTCGAAGTCGTATGCCTTGAGGCGGGTCAGGGCCTCGGGGGCGCCCTGGAGGCGGTCCATGCCGGCGTCCTCCCACTCGACCGAGATGGGGCCCCGGTAGTCGATGGAGCGGAGCATCCGGAAGACGTCCTCCCAGGGGACGTCGCCGTGCCCGGCCGAGACGAAGTCCCAGCCCCGGCGCGGGTCGCCCCAGGGCAGATGGGAGCCGAGGCGTCCGTTGCGGCCGTCGAGGCGTGTGCGGGCCTCCTTGCAGTCGACGTGGTAGATCCGGTCGCGGAAGTCCCAGAGGAAGCCGACGGGGTCGAGGTCCTGCCACACGAAGTGCGACGGGTCGAAGTTCAGGCCGAAGGCGGGGCGGTGGTCGACGGCCTCCAGAGCGCGCCGGGTCGTCCAGTAGTCGTAGGCGATCTCGCTGGGGTGGACCTCGTGGGCGAAGCGGACGCCCTGGGCGTCGAAGACGTCGAGGATGGGGTTCCAGCGGGTCGCGAAGTCCTCGTAGCCGCGCTCGATCATCGACTCGGGCGCGGGCGGGAACATGGCGACGAGGTGCCAGATGGCGGAGCCGGTGAAGCCGATGACGGTGTCGACGCCGAAGGCCGCCGCCGCCCGGGCCGTGTCGGCGATCTCGGCCGCCGCCCGCTGCCGTACGCCCTCGGGTTCGCCGTCGCCCCAGATCCGGGCGGGCAGGATCGCGCGATGGCGTTCGTCGATGATGGCGTCGCACACCGCCTGCCCGACCAGGTGGTTGGAGATGGCCCAGCACTTCAGGCCGTACTTCTCCAGGAGTTGGTGGCGGGAGTCGATGTACGACGGGTCGGCGAGGGCCTTGTCGACCTCGAAGTGGTCGCCCCAGCAGGCGAGTTCCAGGCCGTCGTAGCCGAAGTCGCGGGCGAGTCGGCAGACCTCCTCAAGGGGCAGGTCGGCCCACTGGCCGGTGAAGAGCGTGAAGTCGCGCGGCATTGCCATGACCTCCTCGGACCGGAATCAGGCCGCTGTCGGGGTGGACGTGGGGGTGGGGGTGCATGTGGGGGTGTAGACGGAGTTCTTCTCGGCGCTCTCCTCCACGGCCGCGAGTACGCGCTGGACCTGGAGGCCGTCGGTGAAGGACGGTTCGGGCCGGGTGTGGGTGGCGATGGCCCGCACCAGGTCGTGGGCCTGGTGGACGAAGGTGTGCTCGTAGCCGAGGCCGTGGCCCGGCGGCCACCAGGCGTCCAGGTAGGGGTGGTCGGGCTCGGTGACGAGGATGCGGCGGAAGCCGGCGTGGGTGCCGGGTTCGGTGGCGTCGTGGTAGGAGAGTTCGTTGAGGCGTTCGAGGTCGAAGGCCAACGAGCCGTGCTCGCCGTTGAGTTCGATGCGCAGGGCGTTCTTGCGGCCGGTGGCGAAGCGGGTCGCCTCGAAGGAGGCGAGGGCGCCGGAGGCGAACCGGCCGGTGAACAGCGCCGCGTCGTCGACGGTGACGGCGCCGCGCCCGGACGAACCCCCGGCGGACGCCAGACCGCTCGACGCCCCGGCGGGCAACGGCCGCTCCCGCACGAAGGTCTCGGTGAGCGCCGACACCCCCACCACCGGCTCGCCCGCCAGGTACTGGGCGAGGTCGATGATGTGCGCGCCCAGGTCACCGAGGGCGCCCGAGCCCGCCGACTCCTTGCGCAGCCGCCACGTCAGCGGGAACTCCGGGTCGACGAGCCAGTCCTGGAGGTACGACACCCGTACGTGCCGCAGGGCGCCGAGCCGTCCCTCGGCGACCATGCGCCGGGCGAGCGCGGTGGCAGGCACCCGGCGGTAGTTGAAGCCGACCATCGCCAACTGACCGCGCCCGTACGCCGCTTCGGCCGCCGCCGCCATCGCCTCCGCCTCCTCGACGGTGTTGGCCAACGGCTTCTCGCACAGCACATGCTTGCCGGCGGCCAGGGCGGCGAGGGCGATCTCGGCGTGGCTGTCGCCGGGGGTGCAGATGTCGACGACGTCGATGTCGTCCCGGGCGACCAGCGCACGCCAGTCGGTCTCGACGGAGGCCCACCCGTGCCGGTCGGCCATGGCGCGCACCGCGTCGCCGTCCCGGCCGCACACCGCGGCGAGCACCGGGCTGAGCGGCAACTCGAAGACCCGCCCGACCGTCCGCCAGCCCTGCGAGTGCGCGGCTCCCATGAAGGCGTACCCGACCATGCCGACACGCAGGGGCGGCTTACCGACGCCTCCGGCGAGCCCTGCGGGCCGAGCGGATCTGGTTTCGGCCCCGGTGTCCGTCCCTGTGGCCTCTGCCTCCGCCTCGCCCCGGTCGGGCTGCTGCGGCTGTCCCATGCGTGTGTCCTCCTCGTGGTCGCGGCGCGGTGGGGGGTGGGGGCCTGACGCGGTGATCCGGCATCGGTGTGGCTGTGGCGCCGGGGCCGGGTGGGCGGTCTTGGCCGCCGGGCCGGGTTGTCGTTCCCGGCGGCGGGCTTCGGCCCGTTTCCCAGGTTCCCGGCGGAACGGCTCGGCCCGATCCCCCGGTCCCCGGCGGCACGCCTCGGCCCGTTTCTCCGGTCCCCGGCACCACACCTCGGCCCGCTTCCCCGGCCCCCGGCACTCATCTCCGGTCAAGTCCGTCCGGCGGGGCTCGTCACTTGAAGCCGGTGGGCATGTACTGGTCGACGTTGGTCTTGTCGACGACGGCCGAGTACAGCGTCAGCGAGGCCGGGATCTCGAACTCGGCGAGGCCGCTGACGCCCTTGCCCTGGCCGAGGGCGCGGGCGAGGTCGATGGCGGAGGCGGCCATGGTCGGCGGGTAGAGCACGGTGGCCTTGAGAACGCCGTCGTCCTGCTTGATGGCCTGGAAGGCGGAGAGGGCGCCCGCGCCGCCGACCATCAGGAAGTCGTCGCGGCCGGCCTGCTCGATGGCGCGGAGGGCACCGACGCCCTGGTCGTCGTCGTGGTTCCACAGGGCGTCGAACTGCGACTGGGCCTGGAGGAGCTGGGCCATCTTGGCCTGCCCGGACTCCACGGTGAACTCGGCGGCCTGCCGGGCCACCTTCTTGATGTTCGGGTAGTTCTTCAGCGCGTCGTCGAAGCCCTGCGTGCGCTGCTGGGTCAGCTCCAGGTTGTCGAGCCCGGCCAGCTCGATGACCTTGGCGTTCTCCTTGTCCTTGAGCTGCTCGCCGATGTAGTGCCCGGCGTTGAGGCCCATGCCGTAGTTGTCGCCGCCGATCCAGCAGCGATACGCCTGCGGGGAGTTGAAGATCCGGTCGAGGTTGACGACGGGGATGCCGGCGCGCATCGCCTTGAGGCCGACCTGGGTGAGGGCCTTGCCGTCGGCGGGCAGGACGACGAGGACGTCGACCTTCTTGTTGATCAGCGTCTCGATCTGGCCGATCTGCTGGGCTGTGTCGTTGGAGCCCTCGGTGATCTCCAGGGTGACGTCCTCGTACCGCTCGGCGCGGCTCTTGGCGTTGTCGTTGATCGCGTTGAGCCAGCCGTGGTCGGCCTGGGGTCCGGCGAAGCCGATGGTGACGGCCTTGCCGGGCTTGTCGTCGGCGGCCGTCTGCTCGCTGACGGCGGGGTCGTCGTCGGACTCATTGCTGGTGCAACCGGTGAGGAGCGCGCCGGCCGAGACGGCGGCGGTCCCGAGGAGCAGTCCTCTGCGGCTCGTGAGGTGTGCCATGGCGTTCGGGCCCTTCCGTGTGGCGTCTCAGGTGGTGTTGGCCGTACGTCGCTGGACGAGCACCGCGGCGACGATGATCGCGCCCTTGGCGATCTGCTGGACGTCGCTCTGCAGGTTGTTGAGGGCGAAGATATTGGTGATCGTGTTGAAGATCAGGACGCCGAGGACGGAGCCCGTGATGGTCCCCCGACCGCCGGTGAGCAGGGTGCCGCCGATGATCGCGGCGGCGATGGCGTCGAGTTCGTAGAGGTTGCCGTTGGTGTTCTGACCCGATCCGGACAGCACGATCAGCAGGAACGCGGCGATGCCGCAGCACAGCCCGGACAGCAAATAGAGGTAGAGGCGCTGGCGGCGGACGTCGATGCCGGCGAGGCGGGCGGCCTCCGCGTTGCCGCCGACGGCGACGGTCCGGCGGCCGAACGTCGTACGGTTCAGCAGCAGCCAGCCGATGATCGTCACGAATGCGAAGACCAGTACGAGCGGCGGGATGCCGAGGACATACGCGTCGCGCTCGCCGAGGTCGAGGATGGAGTCGACGGTGACGATCTGGGTCTTGCCGTCGGTGATCTGGAGGGCGAGCCCCCGGGCCGAGGCGAGCATGGCGAGGGTGGCGATGAAGGGGACCATGCCGCCGTACGCGATGAGCAGCCCGTTCACCAGGCCGCAGCCGACCCCGACGATCACCGCGGTGAAGAGGATGCCGGCGAAGCCGAACTCCTGGGTGGCGACGGTGGTCGCCCAGACGGACGCCAGGGCCACGATCGCGCCGACCGACAGATCGATGCCGCCGGAGGTGATGACGAAGGTCATGCCGATGGTGACGACACCGATCACCGAGGCCTGGGTGAGGACGAGTTGGAGGTTGCGGGTGTCGAGGAACTCGTCGGGTTTGGTGATGCCGCCGATGACGATCAGGGCGGCGAGGACACCGAACAGCGAGAGGGTGCGGACGTCGGCGCGGAACACGAGGGTGCGCCAGGCGGGCGGTTCACTGACAGGTGCCGGCTTGTCGGTGTCGCCCCTGGGCGGGGACACGGGCTGCGTCATGACGCCGGGCTCCCTTCAACGGTCATGGGGCTCCCGTCAACGGTCACGGGGCTTCCTTCCATCACGAGGTCGAGTACGCGGTGCTCGTCGAGTTCGCGGGCGGGCGCGGTGTGGACGACACGGCCCTCGCGCAGCACGAGCACCCGGTCGGCGAGACCGAGGACCTCGGGCACCTCACTGGAGACCAGCAGCACCGCCAGCCCCTCGTCGGCGAGCCGGCGTACGACCGCGTACAGCTCGGCGCGGGCGCCCACATCCACGCCCCGCGTCGGTTCGTCGAGCAGCAGCACCCGGCAGCCGCGCAGCAGCCAGCGGGCGAGGACGGCCTTCTGCTGGTTGCCGCCGGAGAGGGTGCGCACGGGGACGGAGGGGTTGTCCGGGCGCAGCGACAGTTCACGGGTGGCGGCCCGGGCGGCCCTCAGCTCGGCGCCCCGGTCGATCCAACCGCCGCGTGCGAAGCGGGACATGGACGACACCGAGACGTTCCGGGTGACGGATTCCAGCATCAGCAGGGCCTGCGCCTTGCGTTCCTCGGGGGCGAGCCCGATCCCGGCGCGCACGGCGGCCCGTACGCTGCCGCCCCTCAACGGCCGCCCGTCCACGCTCACTCGACCGGCGGTCGGCTTACGTGCGCCGTAGATCGTCTCCAGGATCTCCGACCGCCCCGACCCGACGAGCCCGGCCAGCCCGACGATCTCCCCGGGCCGCACCTCCAGATCGAGCGGCTCGAACTCCCCGGCCCGCGCGAGCCCCCGTACCTCCAGGACCGGCGGCGGGGCATCGGCAGGGGAAGCCGACGGCCGCTCGGGGAACACGTACTCGACATTCCGCCCGGTCATCAGCGCCACGACCTCACGCGTCGGCGTCGACTCGGCGGGCAGCCCGCCCGCCACGGCCCGTCCGTCCTTCAGGACGGTCACCCGGTCGCCGATCCGCCGGATCTCCTCCAGGCGGTGCGAGATATAGACGACGGCGACCCCGTCCGCCGTCAGATCCCCGACGATCCTGAACAGGTTGTCGACCTCGTCCGGGTCGAGGGCGGCGGACGGTTCGTCCATCACGATCAGCCGTACGTCGTGGGAGAGCGCCCGGGCCATCGACACGATCTGCTGCTGGGCGGCGGACAACTCCCCGACCAGCCGCGCCGGATCGATCTCCGGATGACCGAGCCTTCGAAGGAGTAAGGCAGTCGACGCCCGCGCCGCCTTCCCCCGCACGACGAAGCCGGCGGCCGTCGGCTCATGCCCGAGGTGGACGTTCTCGGCCACCGACAGGCCCTCCACCAGGTCGAGTTCCTGGTAGATGGTGGCGATACCGAGGCGCATGGCGGCGATCGGGGACTTGAGGGTGACCGGCTCACCCCGCCAGGTGATCGTGCCGCCGTCGGGCTGGTGGGCGCCGGCGAGGACCTTGATGAGGGTGGACTTGCCGGCCCCGTTCTGGCCCAGCAGACAGTGCACTTCTCCGGCCTGGACATCGAGGTCGACGCCGTCCAGGGCCCGGACTCCGGGGAACGACTTGGTGATGCCGGACATGGTGAGCAGCGGTGGTTCTGGTGCCATGAGTTCCCCTTGGCGGGCGTGCGGGCCGGTTGCAGGGCAGGGCAGAGCAGCGGGTCGTGCTGGTGAGTCGTATCGGGTGAGCGACTTACGCGGGGCTGACGCGGGATTACGCGGGTGAGAAGAGGTGGTCGCTGATGAGGCGGGCCGCGCCGATGACTCCGGCGGTGGGGCCCAGCTCTCCCAGGACGATGGGCAGATTGCCGGTCGCGAGGGGCAGTGACTGGCGGTAGACCTGGGTGCGTATGGCGGCGAGCAGGGTGTGGCCGAGGCCGGTCACCCCGCCGCCTATGACCACCAGGCCGGGGTTGAAGAAGCTGACGAGTCCGGCGATGACCTGGCCGGTGCGGTTGCCGCCCTCGCGTATCAGGTCGAGGGCGGTGGCGTCACCGGCGGCGGCAGCGGCGGCCACGTCGACGGCGGTCAGGGTGCCGCCCGCCTCCAGCCGGGAGGCGAGTTCGGCGGAAAGCCCCTGCTGGGCGGCCTCCTTGGCGTCGCGGGCGAGCGCGGCGCCGCTGAAGTGGGCCTCCAGGCAGCCCCGGTTGCCGCAGGCGCAGGGGCGGCCGTCCGGTACGGCGAGGATGTGCCCGATGTCGCCGGCGCTGCCTGTCGTGCCGCGGTGGACCTCGCCGCCGACGACGATGCCGCAGCCGATGCCGGTGCCGATCTTGACGCAGAGGAAGTCGCCCACGGAACGGGCGACGCCCGCGTGCTGCTCCCCCATCGCCATCAGGTTCACGTCGTTGTCGACCATGACGGGGCAGCCGAGGTCCTGGCTGAGGGCCTCGCGCACCGGGAATCCGTCCCAGCCCGGCATGATCGGCGGGGCCACCGGAACGCCCTCGGGGAACCGGACCGGTCCGGGTACGCCGATGCCGGCGCCGTCGAACCCTTCCGCGAGCCCCGAAGCCCTCAGCTTGGCGGCCATGGAGAGGACTTGCTCGAACACGGCGACCGGGCCTTCCCGGACGTCCATGGGTTGGTTGATATGGCCGAGGATCTCCAACTCGGCGTTGGTGACGGCCACATCGATGGAGGTGGCGCCGATGTCGACGCCCAGGAAGCGGAGCCCGGGAGCGAGCCGGATGTTGTGCGAACGCCGGCCACCGCGTGAGGCGGCGAGCCCGTCGGCCACGACCAGCCCCGTCTCCAGCAGCCGGTCCACCTCCACGGCCAGCTTGGACCGCGAGAGATCGACCCGATCGCCGAGCTGTGCCCGGGAGTTGGGTCCACCGTCACGCAGCAGCCGCAGCAGCCGGGCCTGGTGCGCGTTGGCGGGACGAGCCGTCATCCGTCTCACAAGCCCCTCCCCGCCTCAACCGGCCTCGGCATCCGTCGACTTCAGGTCCGTCGACTTGGTCGTCGACGTCACATTCCTCGATTTCCGGCCACACACCCGTACATGTGACCGACCTTTCGCAGGGGAACGTAGCAGCGCCCACCGAGCCTGGGAAGAAGTCGCGCACAGATTGCCGCAGACTTTCTCCACTGACAGGACAAAGAAGGGCCGACGGCGTCACCGCACACGGAAAGACAACGGCCCTCTTCCGGCGCCGCTCACGGGCAGCGCACGACCTGCCCCGCGTACGACAGGTTCCCGCCGAAGCCGAACAGCAGGACCGGGTCGCCGGTGCTGATCTCGCCGCGTTCCACCAGCTTGGAGAAGGCGAGGGGGATGCTGGCGGCGGAGGTGTTGCCGGACTCGGTGACGTCGCGTGCGACCACGGCGTTGACGGCGCCGATCTTCTCTGCGAGGGGTTCGATGATGCGGAGGTTGGCCTGGTGCAGCACGACCGCGGCGAGGTCCGCGGGGGCGAGCCCGGCCTTCTCACAGGCGGCCCGTGCGATGGGCGGCAGCTTGGTGGTGGCCCAGCGGTAGACGCTCTGGCCCTCCTGGGCGAAGCGCGCCGGGGTCCCCTCGATGCGTACGGCATGCCCCATCTCGGGCACCGAGCCCCACAGCACCGGCCCGATCCCGGGCGCGTCGGAGCCGCCGCCGACCGGGTCGCAGGAGCCCGCGGCCTCGACGACCGCGGCGCCCGCCCCGTCCCCGACGAGCACACAGGTCGTACGGTCGGTCCAGTCCGTGACCTCGGACATCTTGTCGGCGCCGATGACGAGCGCCCTGGTCGCGGAGCCGGCGCGCACGGCGTGGTCGGCGGTGGCGAGGGCATGGGTGAAGCCGGCGCAGACGACGTTGATGTCCATGGCGGCCGGTGAGGGGATGCCGAGCCGGTGGGCGACCCGGGCGGCCATGTTCGGGGAGCGGTCGACGGCGGTGGAGGTGGCGACCACGACGAGGTCGATGGCGTCCGGGCCGTAACCGGCCGCCGCGAGCGCCTTGGCGGCGGCGTGGGCGGCGAGTTCGTCGACGGGTTCGTCCGGGCCCGCGATATGCCGGGTGCGGATACCCACGCGGGTCGTGATCCACTCGTCGCTGGTGTCGACCAGACCCGCCAGGTCCTCGTTGGTGAGCACCTTGGCGGGCTGGTAGTGGCCGACGGCGGCGATCCGCGAGCCGTTCATGGGTGAATCCCCCTTGTAGTGCCTGTGGTCAGCGGGATTCACCAGTCTGATCAGTGACTCACGGGTACGAGGGCGGGTGAGGCGACAGTAATGACCGGCCCGAGTTGTGGGCTTCTGTCAGACCTTTGGGCGCCCGAACACTCAGCCGGTGAACAGTTGCGTAGCTTTCCGTACGAGTTCGTACAGTCCGTAACCGAGCGGTACACCCACCCACAGCCAGGACAGGACGATCAGCGGACGGCGGTCAGGCGGATTCGGGCTGTCGCTTGACGACATCGTCGGCCTCCCTCGGTGCGGGGATGTGGAAGCGGGGGTTGACGGGCCGGACCAGTTCGTTGGCGACGAAGCCGACCGCGAGCAGGCCGATCATGATGTAGAAGGACAGGCCGTAGAGGTCGGCGCCGGACTTTCCGGCCTCCTCCTGGCGGTCCGCGATCCAGTTGACGATGAGCGGTCCGAGGACACCGGCGGTGGACCAGGCGGTGAGCAGCCGCCCGTGGATCGCGCCGACCTGGTAGGTGCCGAAGAGGTCCTTCAGATAGGCGGGGATGGTGGCGAAGCCACCGCCGTAGAAGGACAGGATGACCACGGCGCAGGCGACGAGCAGCGGCTTGGAGGAGTCGCCGAGCTGCGCGATCAGCAGATACATCAGCGCGCCGACGCCGAGGTAGACGCGGTAGATGTTCTTGCGGCCGATCAGGTCGGACGTCGACGACCAGACGATACGGCCGGCCATGTTGGCCGCGGAGAGCAGCGCCACGAAGCCTGCGGCCGCGGTGGCGGAGACCGCCGCCGAGGAGTCCGCGAAGAAGTCCGTGATCATCGGGGCGGCCTTCTCCAGGATGCCGATGCCCGCCGACACGTTCATACAGAGGATGACCCACAGGCACCAGAACTGCGGGGTGCGGATGGCGTTGCGGGCGGAGACCTGGGGGCCCTCGAAGACACCGGGCCCGCTGGCAGTGTTCTCACGGTCCTCACCGCGCGGCACCCTGACCAGCAGCACGCCGAGGGTCATGAAGACCGCGTACGACAGTCCGTGCACCAGGAAGGCGAGGGCGATACCGGAGGAGTCGGTGCCGAAGGACTCCAGCATCTGCGCGGACCACGGCGAGGCGATCAGCGCGCCGCCGCCGAAGCCCATGATGGCGATGCCGGTGGCCATGCCGGGCCTGTCCGGGAACCATTTGATCAGGGTGGAGACGGGCGAGATGTAGCCGATGCCGAGCCCGATGCCGCCGACGAAGCCGTAGCCGAAGACGATCAGCCAGTACTGCTCGGTGGCCGCGCCCAGCGAGGCGAGGAGGAAGCCGGAGGAGAAGCAGATCAGGGCCACGGTCATCGCCCAGCGTGGGCCGTTGCGCTCCACGAGCGTCCCGCCGAACGCGGCGGACAGACCGAGCATGACGATGCCGAGTTGGAAGGGCAGCGCGCTCTGGGTACCGCTCAGCCCGAGGGCCGATTCGAGCGGGGGCTTGAACACGCTCCAGGCGTAGGCCTGTCCGATGGAGAGATGGACGGAGAGAGCGGCCGGGGGGACGAGCCAGCGGCTCCAGCCCGGGGGTGCGACGGGGGGACTCATGATCCCGGACGGTAGGGAGTGACCGGGGAGTTGAGAAGGCGGCACGTCCGCGGTATGCGGTGAACGGTATCCACCGCGCGCCGAACGGTCGCGCATGACGGCGCCGGTCATGTCCCTGGCGCTCTGGTCCTAGGTCGAAGGTCGGTGGGCAAGTGCCGTGCGGCGCCACAGGATGGGGAGGTGGCAACTCATGATTTCGATGTGGACATGTTCCTGCGGCAGCCGCTGACTGCTCGTCTGGCGACCGGCGGGCCCACCGTGCGTCCGGTCTGGTTCCTGTGGGAGGACGGGGCCTTCTGGGTGTTGACGGGCCCGTGGGCCCGGTTGTTCGACCGGGTGAAGGCCGATCCGAAGGTCGCTCTCGTGGTGGACGAATGCGATATCGCGACGGGACGTGTTCAGCAGGTGATCGCCCGAGGGCGGGCCGAGCTCGTGCCGTTCGACGTGCCGAGGGGCCGACGGAAGCTGTCACGCTACTTGGGAGCGGACGAAGCCGTGTGGGACGAGCGGTTCGTGCGCTATCTGCATGACGATCCGGGTGAACGGGGGACGATGTGGCTGCGCCTGGCGCCCACCTCGCTGACGGCCACGGATCTGAGCTACTCGGTCGTCTGATCCGCCCATGAGGGTGGGCGACTTCAGCCCTCGTCGTCGTCCGATCCCACCCCCACCCCCACGCCGACGCCGACCGACGCCCCCTTCGCTCGTACGGGCATGGGGTGCGCACCCTTGTCCACGCCCACTTCCATACTGTAGACAATATGGGCCGCACCTCGCACTCCATGTGCAGGACAATGGCATCGTCAACTGGGGCGACCGACGGGACTGACGGCACATGGGACGAGTCACGGAACGACGCAAGGTGATCCGTATCCGGGACGGAGCGGTCTCCAGCCGCCCGGACACGCTCGTCGCCGAGGAACCCCTGGAGATCAGGCTGAACGGCAAGCCGCTCGCCATCACCATGCGCACCCCCGGTGACGACTTCGCCCTCGCCGCGGGGTTCCTGGTCAGCGAGGGTGTGCTCGCCGAGCGGCAGGACCTGCAGAACATCGTGTACTGCGCGGGCGCCACCGATGGGGGAGGCTCGAACACGTACAACGTGGTGGATGTGAGGACCGCGCCGGGCGTGAAGATCCCCGACATCACGCTCGAACGGAACGTGTACACGACCTCGTCGTGCGGGCTGTGCGGCAAGGCGTCGCTGGACGCGGTGCGGACCACGGCACGCTGGCCCATCGACGACACACGCGGCGGCGACGCTCCCCCGGTCCGGCTGGAGCCCGAACTGCTCGCGAGCCTCCCCGACCGGCTGCGCGCGGCACAGCGGGTCTTCGACCGGACCGGGGGTCTGCACGCGGCTGCGCTGTTCTCGGAGGAGGGCGAGCTGCTGGACGTACGGGAGGACGTGGGCCGGCACAACGCGGTGGACAAGCTGGTGGGGCGGGCCCTGCAGAACGGGGAGCTGCCGTTGTCCCGGGCGGTGCTCCTCGTCTCCGGGCGGGCGTCCTTCGAGCTCGCCCAGAAGGCCGTGATGGCGGGCATCCCGGTACTGGCGGCGGTGTCGGCGCCGTCGTCGCTGGCGGTGGATCTGGCGGCCGGGACCGGGCTGACGCTGGTGGGGTTCCTTCGGGGGGCCTCGATGAATGTGTATACGGGTGAGCGGCGTGTGGCTCTGACCGCCGGGTACGCGCCGTAGGGCCTTTTGTTTCGTTGCCGGGTGCGGGTGGTGTGTGGTTGCTCGCGCCCACGCGGCGGAGCCGCACATCGACACTGCCCCGCGCCCCTGAAAAAGCAGGGGCTGCGCCCCATCGCCCCATCGCCTGACGCGACGTCACCATGCGCCTGAGACACGCCCCATCACGACCGGCGCACGGTTCTTGTGAGCCCCTGAGCCCCGAAGTACCGTCTGTGGCCCGCATCGGACGTAGGACGTCCGATGTTCATACCACCTAGACGGATGAAGGGCTGGCCGCAGAATGCCGTCGAGTCTTCACGCACGTCTCAGAACCCGGTTCAGATCCCCCCTCGTGGCGTTACTCGCCACCGCGGGCCTCCTCCTTGCCCTCCCCCACCCCGCCGGCGCCGAGCCTCGGGCCGAGAGGGACGCTGCCGCTCAGAAGGCCTCCGCCGCAGCGGAGTTCGAGCAGCAGGTGCTGTTCAAGGCGCCCCAGGACCCGGGGTACGCGTGCTTCCGTATTCCGGCGGTCGTCAGGACCACCAAGGGCACACTGCTCGCGTTCGCCGAGGGCCGGGTGCTGAACTGCGGGGACGCCGCCGACATAGACATCGTGCTGAAGCGCTCCACGGACGGCGGTCGCACCTGGGGTCCGCTCCAGGTCGTCAACGAGGGCGCGGGCGACACCCATGGCAACCCGGCGCCGATCGTGGACCGTGGGACCGGCCGGATCGTGCTGGCGGAGACGTACAACGCCGGCCGTACGGACAGCGCCAGTTGCGCGGTCCCCTGTGATCGCGCCCCTCACCTCCAGTACAGCGACGACGACGGTCTGACCTGGTCGTCCCCGCGCAACCTCGTCGACCAGGTCCGCCCGGTCGACTGGAACTCGTGGTACGCGACGGGCCCGGTGCACGGCATCCAGCTCACCCGGGGCGGATACGCCGGACGGCTGATCTTCGGGGTCAACGCGGAGAGCTGGGCGGAGAACCGGGTGACGGCCAATCACGCGGCGCTCGTGGTCAGCGACGACGGCGGTGAGACCTGGCGGGTCGGCGCGAAGGACACCTGGCCGATCGCGCAGGACGGCACGTTCCGTCAGAAGCCGTCGGAGCTGACGCTGACCGAGCGCGGGGACGGCTCGGTGCTGGTCAGCGGCCGGGAGCAGGACGGCACCGACCTCGGTCATCGCTCCCAGGCCGTCAGCCGGGACGGCGGCGACAGCTTCGCCGCCCCGTTCCGGGCGATCCCGGACCTGTACATGCCTCAGGTGCAGGGCTCGGTGCTGCGTCTGGGCGACCGGATGCTGCTGGCGGGCCCGGCCGACCCGGACCGGCGTCGCACGATGGAGATCCGCTCCTCGTACGACGACGGGAACACCTGGGAGAGCGTGGACCGGGGCACGGTGGTCACCACGGACTGGTCCGGTTACTCGGACATGGTGCGGATCGACGGCGGTGACGCCACCGCCACCGTGGGGCTGGTGTACGAGGGCGGCGCGGTCGACGCGCGTGACGAGATCCGCTTCGCCCGGTTCACCGAGGACTGGCTGAAACCGCGCCGGGGAGCGGACCCGACCACCCCCGACAGGGCCGCCGGCGGAAAGCGGGCGGCCGTGCTCGGCGGGGCGCGGACGACGGACGGGGTGTTCGGCGGGGCCATGCAGTTCGACGGCGCCGACGACGCCGTACGGCTGCCCTACCGTTCCCGACTCCCGCTCGGCACGAAGGACTTCACCGCCTCGCTGTGGTTCCGTTACTCGGCCACCACCGGTGAGCACCCGATGCTGTGGATGGGCGGGGTGGGGTCGAGCCAGCCTCAGGTGTGGTTGCGCGGGGAGCCGGCGAACAACCGGCTGACCGGGCTGATCACCGTACGGGACGGGGCCGCCGCGCCCAGGACCACTTCGGTGCGGTCGGCCTCCGCGTACAACGACGGCGCGTGGCACAACCTCGTGCTGCGGCGCGGCGGGGGGCAGCTCACGATGTTCGTCGACGGTGTGGCGTTCGGCACGGCCGACATCCCCGGATCGGTGAGCCGGAACTCGCCGTTCGGGGTGCACATCGGGCAACGGGTCGACAGCCGGGTCCACTTCACCGGCGCGATCGACGAAGTGTGGGTGGTCGACCGGGCGTTGAGCGACGCGGAGGTCGCCGGGCTGCGCACCGCGAACGCCTCGACCATCTCGGCGCACGGCCCGATCCTGTGGCTGCCCATGGACCGCGTGGACTGAAGGCCGCTAACGTCCCCCGCGTGCCCGACGACGCGGGAGTACGTCAGCGGACGGGGGCCGGACCGGTGCTGATCCTGGCGCTGGTCGTGGCCCTCGCCGCCGTGCTGCTCACCGCCCTCCCGGACGACGACCGGGAGGGCGGTCGCACCTGCACGGCCCGTACGGTGCGGGACTGGGCCGAGGACGCCTCCCTGACCGGCGAGTTCGCCCGCTACGGCGACGACGCCACCCGTACCGACGACTGGACCGGCGGCGACGGCACCCACTCGGTGAAGCTGCCCGACGGACGGGTGCTGTGGCTGTTCTCCGACACCTATCTCGGCCCGGTGTACGCGCCGCCCAACCCGGTCGGCGAGTCCGTGGCCTGGCGGGACGTCTCGGCGCCGCTGGTGCGCAACTCGGCGGTGGTGATGTCCCGTTCGGGCCGTCTGGAGAGCACGCTCCCGGCACCCGTCTTCCCCGATCCCGGCCCCGAGCGGTGGCGCTGGCCGGTGGCCGCCCGGGTCGAGCCACGCGCGCCGGGCTCGGCCGAGCGGGTCGTCCGGGTGCTGCTGTGGACCCGTACGGCGGGGCAGTCGCCGTGGATCTACGGGGTGCCCACGGCCACCGAGGTGGCCACGCTGTCGCTGCCGGATCTGCGGCTGGAGGGGATCACGACGGTGCTGGACCAGTCGTCGGTCGCCGATCCGGCCCGGCGGGTGCTGTTCGGCACCACGGCGGTCGACGCCGGCGACTGGACGTACGTCTACGGCGGCACCGACGCCCAGGCGACCTCCCGGCCGGTCTCCCACGCCTATGTGGCCCGGGTGCCGCGCGGCAGACTCGGGGAGCCGGGAGCGTGGGAGTACTGGGACGGCGAGCGCTGGGCGGTGCGGGGGCGGCCGAAGGCGGTGCTCGGGAACGGGGAGGACAAGGGGGTGGGCAGCGCGTTCACGGTCGTACGGGACGGTCGTACGTATGTGCTGTTCACGATGGCCGCCGGTACCGAGGGGCTGACGACCGTCGCCGCCTACTGGGGCTGCTCCCCCACGGGCCCCTGGCACGGGCCGACCAAGGCGCTCGACGCGCCACTGCCGGCCGACGGGGTCGCCGCGTACAACCCCCAGGTCCACAAGGCGGCCGGCGGTCGGCTCGTGCTCAGCTATGACGTCAACTGGCTGGACGCGAACGGGGCGCGGGCGCAGCTGAACATCACACGGAACGTGTCCCTGTACCGACCGAGGTTCGTGTCGCTGCGTCTCGAAGGCCGCTGATCTCGTCGTTGCTCTCGTCGCTGTTCTCCGGCTCCACGGGGTCCTGCGAGCGGCGTTTGGCGATGACCGCGCACACCATCAGCTGCATCTGGTGGAACAGCATCAGCGGCAGCACGGCCAGGGAGGCCTGGGGGCCGAACAGGACGCTCGCCATGGGCAGTCCGGAGGCCAGCGACTTCTTGGAGCCCGCGAACTGGATGGCGATGCGGTCGGCCCGGTCGAAGCGGAGCGCCTTGGCGCCGTACCAGGTGAGCAGCAGCATCACCGCGAGCAGCACGGCCTCGACGACCAGCAGTCCGGCGAGCCTGAGCGGGCTGACCCGGCTCCAGATGCCGCGCACCATGCCCTCGCTGAAGGCGACGTAGACGACGAGCAGGATCGAGCCCCGGTCGACCAGGCCGAGGATCTTCTTGTGCCGGGTGACGAAGGTACCCGCCCGTCTCCCACCACCACCCTGCCTGTCGCGCTTCGCGCGGCCCCTCTTGATTCCGCAGCGGCGGGTGAGCTGCCCGGCCAGGAACGGCACCAGCAGTTGCAGGACGATCTTCAGCACCGAGTCGGCGGAGAAGCCGCCCACACTGCCGCCCAGCAGACTCGCCGCGAGCAGCGGGGTGAGGACGATACCGGCGAGGGAGGAGAAGGAGCCCGCGCAGATCGCGGCGGGTACGTTGCCGCGAGCCATCGAGGTGAAGGCGATCGACGACTGGATGGTCGAGGGGACGAGGGTGAGGAAGAGCAGCCCGGTGTAGAGGTCATGGCTCAGGACCACCGGTTCGAGGGCGCGGGCGGCGAGGCCCAGCAGCGGGAAGATGATGAAGGTGCAGGCCAGCACGGTGAGGTGCAGCCGCCAGTGCTTGAGGCCGTCCAGTGCCTCACGGGTGGAGAGCCGGGCGCCGTAGAGGAAGAAGAGGAAGGCGATCGCCGCCGTGGAGGCGCCCGAGGCCACATCGGCCGCCGTACCCCGCGCGGGGAGAAGCGCCGCGAGCCCCACCGTCCCGAGCAACAACAGGATGTAGGGGTCTATCGGCATCCGACTCGGCCAATGCAGGCGTTTCACGGTGCTCCACGTGCGTTCGACGGTAGGTGTTCGAGGGCCGGAAGACCCCCTCGGTGCGTGTGCGGGGGCCGGAAGACCCCCCTCCATGCTCCTCTTCAAGCCCTTGATCGGGAATCCGTCATACCGCTCTGACTGCCATCGCGTTTTGCGATAAGCGAGTAGGGTGGGGATCGTGTACGACCCCTCCCATCTGCGGACCTTTCTCGCCGTCTCCCAGACGCTGAGCTTCACCCAGGCCGCCCGGCGGCTCGGACTGCGCCAGTCCACGGTCAGTCAGCATGTGCGGCGCCTTGAGGACGCGACCGGGCGGCAGCTGTTCACACGGGACACCCACTCCGTGGAGTTGACGGAGGGCGGCGAGGCCATGCTCGGTTTCGCCCGGCGGCTGCTGGAGGTGCACGAGCAGGCGACCGCGTTCTTCACCGGCACCCGGCTGCGCGGACGGCTGCGGTTCGGGGCGTCGGAGGACTTCGTGCTGACCCGGCTGCCGGAGATCCTGGAGGGCTTCCGGCACGATCACCCCGAGGTGGACCTGGAGTTGACGGTGGAGCTGTCGGGCACGCTCCACGAAGAGCTGAGGGCCGGGAAGCTGGACCTCGTCCTGGCCAAGCGGCGCCCCGAGGACCCGAGCGGCGAACCGGTCTGGACGGACCGTCTGGTGTGGATCGGCGCGGAACGCCTCCGGCTCGACCCCGACCGCCCGGTGCCGCTGATCGTCTATCCGCCGCCCGGCATCACCCGCGCCCTGGCCCTGGAGGCGCTGGAGCGCGAGGGCCGCGCCTGGCGTGTCGCCTGCACCAGCGGCAGCCTCAACGGACTGATCGCCGCCGCCCGCGCGGGACTCGGTGTGATGGCGCACTCCCGACGGCTGATCCCGCCCGGTCTGGTCCGCGTCCCCGAGCGGGCGGGCCTGCCGGAGCTGGGCGAGGTCGACTTCGTCCTCGTCCACGGCCGCCGCCCCGGTGCGGCGTCGAGCGCGGCCGACGCCCTGGCCGCCACGATCCTCGCCGGAGGCGATCGCCTGCGCGACCGGTTGCGCCAGGTCTGACGTACTCAGGTGTGACGTACCCGGGTGTGACGTACCGGGGTGTGACGGGTGGGTCCGCCGATGCGCTGGTACAGATGGGGCCGGGCGCGAAGCGGCGTGTCCCGGCCCCACCACACACACCGCGCCCCCTGAGACGTGAGCAGTATTCGCGTTTGCCCAGGTCGGACCGTGCCCATGACAGCGCGTGGCGTGATCGGGTCGTGCGGGTTCGGTGGAGATTGCGCCGCCCACACTTACTCGGCGGTCAGGAATTGCGCCTGATACCTCCCTCTCTATGCAGATTTTCCCGTGGCGACCTGTGACCTGGGTGTGGATTCGTCCCCTCCGGAACCCCTCCCATCGGCCCTCTCGGTGAGGTAGCTTTCACGCCCTGTGCGGAGCGCCACGAGGAGCGGGTTTGCGCGAGTTCACCAACCCTCCGTTGGCGTCGGCGCCGCCGGTGGGCGGTCTGGCCGACGCCGTGTTCGAGTACGCCCAGGACGACCCCGAGTTCATCGCCCTCGGCCGCAAGGACGAGCGGGGCGAGTGGCGGGACGTGACGTCGGCGGAGTTCCGCGACGAGGTACTGGCGCTGGCGAAGGGCCTCTTGGCGCAGGGCATCCGGTTCGGCGACCGGGTCGCCATCATGTCCCGTACCCGCTACGAGTGGACCCTCTTCGACTACGCCCTGTGGACCATCGGCGCCCAGGTCGTCCCCCTCTACCCGACCTCCTCCGCCGAGCAGTGCTTCTGGATGCTGTACGACGCCCAGGTGACGGCGGCCGTCGTCGAACACGAGGACCACGCGATGACCATCGCCACGGTCATCGACCGGCTGCCGCAACTGCGTCGGCTGTGGCAGTTGGACGCGGGCGCCGTGGAGGAGCTGTACGAGTCGGGGGCGCATCTCGACGACGAGGTGGTGCACCGGCATCGCCGGGCGGTGACGCCCGAGTCGATCGCGACGATCATCTACACCTCCGGGACCACCGGGCGCCCCAAGGGCTGTGTCATCTCGCACGCCAACTTCATGTTCGAGTCGGACACCGTCATCGACCGCTGGGCACCACTGTTCACCCCCCGCAGGGGCGAGGTCCCGGCGACGCTGCTGTTCCTGCCGCTCGCCCATGTCTTCGGGCGGATGGTGCAGGTCGCCGGGATCAGAGGGAAGGTCAAGTTCGGCCATCAGCCGGCGCTCAACGCGGCCGTCCTGCTGCCGGACCTGGCCGCGTTCCGGCCGACGTTCTTCCTGGCGGTGCCGTACATCTTCGAGAAGGTCTTCAACGCCAGCCGCCGCAAGGCCGAACGGGAGGACAGGACCGGGCCGTTCGAGAAGGCCGTCGAGGTCGCCGTGAAGTACGCGGACGCGATGGAGGCCAGGGCCTGGGGCATCGGGCCCGGCCCCTCGGCGGCGCTGCGGATGCAGCACCAGTTCTTCGACAAGGTCGTCTACGCCAAGATCCGCGAGGCGATGGGCGGCCGGATCAAGTACGCCATGTCCGGCGGCTCGGCGATGGACCGCCGGCTCGGACTGTTCTTCGCGGGCGCGGGCGTCCATATCTTCGAGGGGTACGGCCTCACCGAGACGACCGCGGCCGCCACCGCCAACCCGCCCGAGCGCACCCGCTACGGCACGGTCGGCCAGGCCATCCCCGGGATGTCCGTGCACATCGCGGAGGACGGCGAGATCTGGCTGCGCGGCCCGAACGTCTTCCAGGGCTATCTCAACAACCCCAAGGCCACCGACGAGACTCTGCACGACGGCTGGCTCGCCACCGGTGATCTGGGCGCCCTCGACGAGGACGGCTATCTCACGATCACCGGGCGCAAGAAGGAGATCCTGGTGACCTCGGGCGGCAAGAGCGTCTCCCCGGGAATCCTGGAGGAGCGGGTGCGCGACCATCCGCTGGTCGCCCAGTGCATCGTCGTCGGCAATGACCGGCCGTACATCGCCGCCCTCGTCACCCTCGATGGGGAGGCCGTCGAGCACTGGCTCCAGATGCGCGGCAAGCCCAGGCTGCAACCGGCCGAGCTGGTGCGCGACCCCGAGCTGGAGACCGAGGTGCGGCGGGCCGTGGTGGCCGCCAACACCCTGGTCTCCCAGGCCGAGTCGATCCGCACCTTCCGCATCCTGGCCCACCAGTTCACCGAGGAACACGGCCTGCTCACCCCCTCGCTGAAGCTGAAGCGCAAGGCGATCGAGAAGACGTACGCGAAAGAGGTCGAGGCGCTGTACCAGGCGTGAGGTCACGGGCGCCGGTCACGCCGGCTGACCTGCTTTTCTGCATGAGGGCCGGGGGCCGCGCGGCGGTAGCCGCACATCGAACGCAGCCCTCGGGAAGACGCAGTATCTGCATGATGTGGGTGAGGTGCGGGGGGGGGCCGGCAGTCCGACGGCGGTGGCGGCGGCACCGCCGAGCGCGGCGCCTAGGGTCTGTCGTTTGGATCATGCCGGCTTCGGGCTGCGGCGCCTGGCGGCTGCCGGTGAGCGGGGTGTGGTGCGTGCAGAGGCAAGGCGGAGGAGGGAGTCAACGCGATGGGGGTCCCTCCCGCGCGAGCGAAGCCGAGCGTGGGGGAGTTGGCGACCGACGACAACGCCGCTGGGGGTCCCCCCACGCCCTTAAGGCAGTGGGGGAGTGCGTGCCACACCCCGCGGCCCAGGCGTGATCCAAACGACAGGCCCTAGGAGGTTCCTTCGCGCGTGGGGTCCGTTTCCGGCCAATCTGTGATTCGGGTCGCGAGCCGTCCGCTCAGGAATGCATCGAGGGCCGTGATCGTTGACGATGGGATGTACCACCCGACGACTTGAAGGATCGAGAGCGCGTGAGCAGCAAGGTCCCCCCGATCATCCTGAACAACGGCGTCGAGATGCCCCAGCTGGGCTTCGGCGTCTGGCAGGTGCCGGACGACGAGGCGGAGAGCGCCGTCGCCACGGCGCTGGAGGCCGGCTACCGCAGCATCGACACGGCCGCGATCTACGGCAACGAAGAGGGCACCGGCAAGGCCATCGCCGCCTCCGGCATCCCCCGCAAGGACCTCTTCGTCACCACCAAGCTCTGGAACAGCGAGCAGGGTTACGACTCCACCCTGCGCGCCTTCGACGAGTCCCTGGACAAGCTCGGCCTGGAGTACGTGGACCTGTATCTGATCCACTGGCCGCTGCCCAAGCAGGGCAAGTTCGTCGACACCTACAAGGCGTTCGAGAAGCTGTACGCCGACGGCCGCGCGAAGTCCATCGGTGTCTCCAACTTCATCCCGGAGCACCTGGAGAAGCTGATCGACGCCACGTCGGTCATCCCGGCCGTCAACCAGATCGAGCTGCACCCCCACCTCCAGCAGCACGCCTCCCGCGAGTACCACGCGGAGCAGGGCATCGCCACCGAGGCATGGTCGCCGCTCGGCCAGGGCAAGGGCCTCCTGGAGGTCCCGGCGATCATCGCCATCGCCCAGAAGCACGGCCGCACCCCGGCCCAGATCGTCCTGCGCTGGCACCTCCAGCTGGGCAATGTGGTCATCCCCAAGTCGGTGACCCCGGCCCGCATCAAGGAGAACATCGAGGTCTTCGACTTCTCCCTCGACGTCGAGGACATCGCGGCGATCAGCGCGCTGAACGAGGACCGCCGACTGGGCCCGGACCCGGCGACGTTCGACATGGCGTGACCCGGCCACCGCGCCGAGAGTCGCGGACATGAGACCGCCCGCCGGACGTGATGCGTTCCGGCGGGCGGTCTCATGTGCGAACCGTGCGGGGGCCGCTGCCCGTGTGCCTCAGACGGGCTGGCCGATCGGGCGGACGACCACGGTGTTGATGTCGACGCCCTCCGGTTGCCGGATGGCCCAGACGACCGAGTCGGCGATCTGGTCCGGCGTGAGGAGATGGCCCGGCGGGAGGCTGCCGTAGCTGTCCCAGAAGGGGGTCTCCACACGGCCGGGGGCGACGAGGGTCACGCCCACGCCCCACTCGGTGACCTGCCGCCGGGTGTTCTCGGCGAGCCCGGTGACCGCCCACTTGGTGGCCCCGTAGATGTTCCCCGGTCCATGCACGAAGCCGGCGACACTGCCGACCAGCACGATCCGCCCCCTTGTCTCCTTGAGGGCGTCGATGGCGGCCCGGATGAGCAGAGCGGGCCCGAGCACATTGGTGAGGACCATGTCCGTCCACCCGGCCGGGTCCCCCTCGGCGACGGTGTCGTGCGTGGCGAACCCGGCGTTGGCGACGACGGTGTCGATCCGCCCGAACTCCTTCAGCGTGGCCTCGACGGCGGCCCGCACATCGCCGTAGTCGGCCGCGTCACCGGCGACCGTCAACAGCCCTTCCGGATCGCCGAGTTCGGCGGCGAAGTCCCGCAGCCGCTCCGCCCGACGCCCGGTGACGGTCACCCGGTGGCCGCCGTCGAGCAACCGCCGGGCCACGGCGGCTCCGATACCGGTGCCGCCGCCGGTGATGAGTGCGACCGGAGTGTCGTCGGACATGGCTCTCCCCCTGTGGTTCTGGACGTGTGGAACGTGGCGGCATGGCTCCGCCGGCGGGCGCCGATCGGCGGTCCGGCCGCCGATGCCCGTCCGCAGTCCACCACTTGGAGAACTCTCGAAGTCAAGAGCACTCTCGAAGTCAAGGGCCGTCCGACGGGGGGATCATGCCCGTGCCACGTGGACCGTGTGGGCGGCGAGGACGAAGACGTCCGTCCGGTGGTGCAGGCTCGCCTTGTCTTCGGGGTCGAGGAGACGGTCGATGACGGCCAGGTCGGAGGGTTCGAGGAGGTCTGCGAGGATTCCCCGGCCGCGCTGGAAGGCTTTCACGGCGTAGGTGCGGGCGGCGTCCGACAGTGGGGCCGGCAGGTCCAGCAGGAAGGTGCGGGACGTGGCGTCGTGCAGACCGGCGGACGCCAGCAGCCCCGGCCAGTCCTCCGGCTCGGCGACGCTGTCGGGCAGCCCGGCGCGCATCTCGCTGAACCACAGGTCCTGCGCCGCGTCGAGCCGGGACTGCAGTCCGGCGCGGCCGATACCGATGTCACGCGGCAGGAACCGGGCCGGCAGCCCGCTCTCCATGATGGCCAAGGTGCCGCCGGGTGCGAGGCGTTCGGCGAAGGCGGCGAGGGCGGCGCGCTGGTCACCGAGGTGGTGCAGGCTGTTGCTGGCCCACATCAGATCGGCCGGGTACTCCAAGTCGCCGAGGCAGCCTGGGAGTTCACCCTCCAGCGTGGTGAACCGGTCGGCGAGTCCCTGGCGTTCGGCACGCGCCCGGGCCCGCTCCAGCAGAGGGCCGGTACCGTCCACGGCCACGATGCGGGCGCCGGGGAACTGGTCTGCCAGCAGACAGCTCACCACGCCTGGGCCGCTGCCCAGATCCGCGATGAGTCCCGGGTCGGGCTGGTGCTGGGCGAGCCAGGACGCTGCGCTGCGGTACATCGGTGTGAACAGTTGTGCCTGTTCCTCCAGGTGGCCGGCCATCTCGGCCCAGTCGATGTCGGTGTCGACGTGGCCGTGATGGTGACCGTCCTGCTGGTGGCCGTGGTGGTGCTGTCCCATGACGGTGTCCCTCTCTTCGCGGATGCCGTCAGCCTGCGGCGTCGCGCTGAAGATGGGCAACTCACCTTGCCGTATCAGCAACTTTTTCTCGCCCCCGCCGCCCCTACCCGTTCCCATCCCCAGGGGCTGCGCCCCTTCGACCCCCTTGGGCGCCTTATAGCTCGGGGGTTCGGGGTTGTTTGGCGGGTGCGGGTGGTGTGTGGTTGCTCGCGCAGTTCCCCGCGCCCCTGAAAAGCAGGGGCTACGCCCCGCTTTTCATCGGCCCGCGGGCACGCATGGCCGCATGGCCGCATGGCAGGGCCGCAGGCCCATGCCTTTAAGGGGCGCGGGGAACTGCGCGACCAGCCCCCACCCACTCGCACCCGCCAATCAACCCGAACCCCCGAGCTCTTCCGCGCATCTTGGGCGAAGCCCGGTGGACGGTCCGCCAGGGGGCCGGGGGCACCCCCTGGCGGACACTCACGCGGTCGGCGTCACAGCGCCGGGTACGCGTTCTGCATCAGCTGCTGGAACTGGGCGGAGAACCAGTGCCCGGAAAGCGGCGAGTTCGGCAGGGCGCCGGACATGTTGTTGCCGTTGCGCGGGTTGCCCGTGTACGTCGGGTCGCACATGCGGTCGAAGCCCTTGCCCTCGTCGTTGTCGATGGCCTGGCTGGAGCCGTCGGACTCACCCGGGGGCTTCATCCACACATAGGCGTCGATCCCGGACGCGGGGGCCGCCTGCGGACGCTCGCCGAGACCGGCTCCGGACTGGTTGCACCAGTTGCCGATGTGGATACGACGGTCGTAGCGGCCGCCGTTGACGAAGGTGTCCACGCTGGTCGTGGCGCCGGGACCGGTGGGCCGTGCGCTGCCGCCCCAGCCGTTCCTGGAGGTGTCGATCAGCATGCCGATGTCGGAGTTGAAGCCGACCGAGACCAACTGCTGGCGGAAGGCCTGGGCGAAGGAGAGTTCGTCGACGTAGCGGTTCCAGTCGACCCAGGCCGACTCACGCACGGAGGTGCCGTTGACCGTGGAGTTGATGGTGAAGTGGTCCTCCTTCAGGGCGCTGTAGTTGGCCGTGTTGGTGATGAAGCCATGGACGTCGTTCACCGTGGCGCCCTCGGCGGTCGCCGCCTCCTTGAAGGTGGTGGCGGAGGCCCCGAAGTTGTCGTCCCAGCCGATCCAGCCGTGGTGGCCGGCGTCGACGTAGTTGTAGACGTTAGCGACATCGCCCAGCTTGTTCAGGGCGTAGCCGACGCCCTTGACGTAGTTGCCGTTGGCCTTCATCACATCGCACTCGGGGGTGGCCGTCGGGCGGCTTCCGGTGTTGGTGACGAGGTTGGGCAGCGAGTCGATCTCGACCGTGGTGACGATCCTCAGCGAGGCGTACTTCGGGTCGGCGAGGATGGCCGCGATCGGGTCGATGTACTCGGTCTTGTAGCGGTCGATCTCCGTCGGGCCCAGTTCGCCGTTGGAGGCGAGCGCGGCGCAGTCACGGCCCGGCAGGTTGTAGATGACCAGCTGGACGACGAGTTCGTCGGAGCCCTTCTGCTCCAGTGCCTCGTCGAGGTGGTCGCGCAGGCCCATGCCGCTGCCCACACCCTCGATGGCGGCGATCCGGTCCAGCCAGACACCGGTGGGCTGGTTGGAGATCCGGGTGCCGCCCGGCTCGGCGGCGGCCTTCGCGGACCACTCGGGGTTCACATACACCTTGGCCCCGGAGTACGGGTTGTCGACCTTGCTGCCCGGTGTGCCCGGGTCCGTCGGGTCGGTGGGGTCGGTGCCGCCGTCGTCGACATTGCAGGTCACGCCGTCGAGGGTGAACGTGGTGGGGAGCGCGTTGGTGCCGCTGTAGGTCGCGTTGAAGCCGAAGCTCACCGAACCGCCGGTCGGCAGCGAGCCGTTGTACGTCTCGTTGGCGGCGGTCACGGCGGTCCCGCTCTGGGTGAGCCGGGCGTTCCAGCCGTTGGTGACGGTCTGGTTCCCGGCGTACGACCACTGCACGGCCCACGCGGTCTTCGCGGCGCTGTTGTTGGTGATCGTCACGGCGGCGGTGAATCCGGTGGACCACTGGTTCTGCACCGTGTAGTCGACCGTGCAGGGGATCGCCCGGGTGCCGACGTCGTCGGGCACCGCGGCGGTCGCGGCCCCGGCGGCGCCGGCCACCAGGGCCAGCGCGGCGAGGAGTGCGGTTCTGGTACGGCTCATGAGTGCGGGTTCCTCTTCCGTAGTGGGGTGTACGTGGAGGAGCCGTGCGTCATGCGGTCACCCCGGCGGGCAGATCGAGTAAAAGACCTGAACGCTGGGGTGTTCGAATGAGCGGCCCCTCGCAGCTCGGACACGCCGGGGACGGACGCGCCGACTGATGGAACCGCTCCCACTGGTGCTGGTGAAGGTAGCGCCAAGTGACGGTAAAAAACAGAGGTGTTGCGTTATTGCGCTTCACGAATCTTTTCGCCCTGATCGAATCTTTTCGACTCTTCAAGCACCTTGACCCCTTGTGCCCCCGTCCTCAATATGGGAGCGCTCCCACTGGTTCAAGGCTTGTTGTTGCTGCTCCGCCCCCACCTCCGTAAGAGCCGCACGGAAGGAACCAGAGCATGCTCCCCAGACCCGGACGCCGCACGGCGCGGCGCCTGTGGACCGCCGTCGTGGCGGCCCTCGCTCTCCCGCTCACGATGCTCGGCACGACTTCAACTCCCGCAAGCGCGGCGGCAGTTGCCTGTAGCGTCGACTACCAGACGAACGACTGGGGTTCCGGTTTCACCGCCGACCTCACGCTCACCAACCGGGGTACCGAGGCCATCAGCGGCTGGACCCTGACCTACGACTACGCGGGCAACCAGACGCTGTCCAACGGCTGGAACGGCACCTGGTCCCAGTCCGGGAAGACGGTGACGGCACGCAACGCCTCCTGGAACGGCACGATCGCCGTCGGGGCGGCCG
Organism: Streptomyces sp. NPDC002643; assembly: GCF_053592555.1. Classification (NCBI taxonomy): domain Bacteria; kingdom Bacillati; phylum Actinomycetota; class Actinomycetes; order Kitasatosporales; family Streptomycetaceae; genus Streptomyces; species Streptomyces sp. NPDC002643. The sequence continues at coordinate 46,613 of NZ_JBSFVY010000037.1, read as the reverse complement.
TGACCACCGGTGCCCAGTTCACCTACAGCGGCACGAACGCGGCACCGACAAGCTTCGCCATCAACGGCACGCCGTGTGTGGGCGCCCATCAGCCGCCGATCACCGTGCTGACCAGCCCGACGGCGGGCGCGGTCTACTCGCAGGGCGACCCCGTGCCGATGGCCGCCACGGCCGCCGCCGCGGACGACGCCACGATCAGCAAGGTCGAGTTCTACGACGACACCACGCTGCTGGGCACCGACACGACGTCGCCGTACACGTTCTCGGCGACGGGGCTGTCCGTGGGCAGCCACTCGCTGGTCGCCAAGGCGTACGACAGTCTGGGCGCGTCGGCGGACTCCACGCCGGTCGGCATCACGGTCGCCTCGGGTCCCGCCGTGGTGGTCGCGCCGACCCAACTGGGCGTCCGCCAGGGCGAGTCGAGCACCTACGACGTGAAACTTTCGACGCAGCCGTCCGGCAGTGTGACGGTAACGACGGCGCGGGCCTCCGGCAACACCGGGCTGTCCGTGACCGGCGGCGCGTCGCTGACGTTCACGTCGTCGAACTGGAACACCGCCCAGAAGGTGACCATCGGCGCCGACGCCTCCGGCACCGGCTCGGCGGTCTTCGACTCCACGGCCACCGGGCACGCCAAGGCGTCGGTGACCGTGACGCAGCTGGCCGCGTCGAGCGAGTACGACGAACGGTTCCTGGAGCTCTACGGCAAGATCACCAACCCGGCGAACGGCTACTTCTCCCCCGAGGGCATCCCGTACCACTCGGTGGAGACACTGATCGTCGAGGCGCCGGACCACGGCCATGAGACCACCTCGGAGGCGTACAGCTACCTCCTGTGGCTGCAGGCCATGTACGGCAAGGTGACCGGCGACTGGTCCCGCTTCAACGGCGCCTGGGACATCATGGAGCAGTACATGATCCCCACCCACGCCGACCAGCCGACCAACTCCTTCTACACGGCGAACAAGCCGGCGACGTACGCCCCCGAGCACGACACCCCCAATGAGTACCCGGCGCAGCTCGACACCGGTGTCTCGGTCGGCTCGGACCCCATCGCCGCCGAGCTGAAGAGCGCGTACGGCACGGACGACATCTACGGCATGCACTGGCTGCAGGACGTCGACAACGTGTACGGGTACGGCAATTCGCCGGGCAAGTGCGAGGCGGGCCCGACGGACACCGGCCCGTCGTACATCAACACCTTCCAGCGCGGACCGCAGGAGTCGGTGTGGGAGACCGTTCCGCAGCCCACCTGCGACCAGTTCAAGTACGGCGGTCCGAACGGCTATCTGGACCTGTTCACCGGTGACGCCGCCTACGCGAAGCAGTGGAAGTTCACCAACGCGCCCGACGCCGACGCGCGTGCCGTGCAGGCCGCGTACTGGGCGGACATCTGGGCCAAGCAGCAGGGCAAGGGCGCCGATGTCTCCGCGACCATCGGCAAGGCCGCGAAGATGGGCGACTATCTGCGCTACGCCATGTACGACAAGTACTTCAAGAAGATCGGCAACTGTGTGGGTCCCACGGCCTGTGCGGCCGGTACCGGCAAGGACGCCTCGCACTATCTGCTGTCCTGGTACTACGCCTGGGGCGGTGCGACCGATTCCTCGGCGGGCTGGGCCTGGCGCATCGGCTCCAGCCACGCCCACGGCGGCTACCAGAACCCGCTCGCCGCGTACGCCCTCGCCAACTACGCCCCGCTGAAGCCGAAGTCCGCGACCGGGCAGGCCGACTGGGCCAAGTCCCTCGACCGGCAGATCGAGTTCTACCGCTGGCTGCAGTCCGATGAGGGCGCCATCGCGGGCGGCGCCACCAACAGCTGGGCGGGGCGGTACGCGACGCCTCCGGCGGGGACGCCGACGTTCTACGGCATGTACTACGACGAGAAGCCGGTGTACCACGACCCGCCGTCCAACCAGTGGTTCGGCTTCCAGGCGTGGTCCATGGAGCGGGTCGCCGAGTACTACCAGCAGACGGGGAACGCCGCCGCGAAGAGCGTGCTGGACAAGTGGGTCGACTGGGCGCTGTCCAACACGACCATCAATCCGGACGGTACGTATCGGATTCCGTCGACCCTTCAGTGGTCGGGGGCGCCCGATACGTGGAACGCGTCGAGTCCCGGCGCCAATGCGGGGCTTCATGTCACCGTCGCCGACTATACGGATGACGTGGGAGTGGCCGCCGCTTACGCCAAGACCCTGACGTACTACGCCGACCGCTCCGGTGACGCCGACGCGGCCCGGGTCGCCAAGGCGCTGCTCGACGGGATGTGGGACCACCACCAGGACGGGCTCGGGATCGCGGTTCCCGAGACCCGGGCGGACTACAACCGGTTCGACGACGGGGTGTATGTGCCGAGTGGGTGGACCGGGACGATGCCGAATGGTGACGCCGTCAACTCGTCGTCGACCTTCGATTCGATTCGGTCGTTCTATGAGGACGATCCGGCCTGGTCGAAGATCGAGGCGTATCTCGCCGGCGGGGCAGCGCCTTCGTTCACTTATCACCGGTTCTGGGCTCAGGCGGATATCGCTTTGGCCATGGGTGCGTATGCGGAGCTATTGGAATAGCTCCGCCGAGAGGTCGTGCTTCGGCTGCGGGTGATCCGTGGCTGGTCGCGCAGTTCCCCGCGCCCCTGAAGACGGGCGCGGGGGCTGTGCACGTAACGCTTCGCCCCTTTCCCCCCACCTTTGCAGGAGAGGACCCCACCTGTGCGAAGAACTCGCATCCTCACCACCGTGCTCGCCCTCGCGGCCGGGCTGCTCGCGGGCTCCCCGCCCGCCCTGGCCGCCGAGAAGGCCGACAAGTCCGTATCGATCGCCGCCGACACCTACACCTGGAAGAACGCCCGCATCGATGGCGGTGGATTCGTTCCCGGCATCGTCTTCAATCGTAAGGAACAGAACCTCGCGTATGCCCGTACCGATATCGGTGGGGCTTATCGCTGGGTCGAGTCCTCCAAGTCCTGGACGCCGCTGCTGGATTCCGTCGGCTGGGACAACTGGGGGCACACGGGAGTCGTGAGCCTCGCCTCCGATTCCGTCGATCCCGACAAGGTGTATGTGGCCGCCGGGACGTACACCAACAGCTGGGACCCCGGTAATGGGGCGATTCTTCGGTCCTCCGACCGGGGGGCCAGTTGGCAGAAGGCCGATCTGCCGTTCAAGCTCGGCGGGAACATGCCGGGGCGTGGCATGGGTGAGCGGCTCGTCGTCGATCCGAACAAGAACAGTGTGCTGTATCTGGGGGCGCCGAGCGGGAAGGGGCTCTGGCGGTCCACCGACTCCGGGGTCACCTGGGCGCAGGTGGCCGACTTCCCCAACGTCGGGAACTACGTGCAGGACCCGAGCGACGCGTCCGGGTACGCCTCCGACAACCAGGGGATCGTCTGGGTCACCTTCGACGAGTCCACCGGGACGTCCGGGAACGCGACGCGGACGATCTATGTCGGGGTCGCCGACAAGGACAACGCGGTGTACCGGTCGACGGACGCGGGTGCGACCTGGTCGCGGGTGGCCGGGCAGCCCACCGGCTATCTGGCCCACAAGGGTGTTCTCGACGCGGTCAACGGCTACTTGTATCTGTCCTACAGCGACAAGGGCGGGCCGTACGACGGCGGCAAGGGCCAGCTGTGGCGGTATGCGACGGCCACCGGGACCTGGACGGACATCAGTCCGGTCGCGGAGGCCGACACGTACTACGGGTTCAGTGGGCTGACCGTGGACCGGCAGGACCCGGGGACGGTCATGGCGACGGCGTACAGCTCCTGGTGGCCGGACACCCAGATCTTCCGTTCGACGGACAGCGGCGCCACCTGGACCAAGGCGTGGGACTACACCTCGTATCCGAACCGTTCGAATCGCTACACCATGGACGTCTCGTCCTCGCCCTGGCTGACCTGGGGCGCCAATCCGTCGCCGCCGGAGCAGACGCCGAAGCTGGGGTGGATGACCGAGGCACTGGAGATCGACCCGTTCGACTCCGACCGGATGATGTACGGGACGGGCGCGACGATCTACGGGACGGAGAACCTCGGGAACTGGGACAGCGGTGGTCAGTTCAGCATCAGGCCGATGGTGCAGGGGCTGGAGGAGACCGCCGTCAACGATCTGGCCTCGCCCCCGTCCGGTGCGCCGCTGCTCTCCGCGCTCGGTGACATCGGTGGTTTCCGGCACACGGATCTGACGAAGGTCCCGTCGATGATGTTCACCCAGCCGAACTTCACGTCCACCACCAGCCTGGACTACGCCGAGTCCAACCCCAACACCGTGGTGCGGGTGGGCAATCTGGACTCCGGCCCGCATATCGCGTTCTCGACGGACAACGGGGCCAACTGGTTCGCCGGGACCGATCCTTCGGGCGTCAGCGGCGGCGGTACCGTCGCCGCTGCCTCCGACGGCAGCCGGTTCGTCTGGAGTCCGCAGGGCGCGGGCGTCCACTACGCGACGGGCTTCGGCACCTCCTGGTCGGCTTCGTCGGGCATCCCGGCCGGCGCGATCGTCGAGTCCGACCGGGTGGACGCGCGGACCTTCTACGGGTTCAAGTCCGGGAAGTTCTATGTGAGCACGGACGGCGGGGCCACCTTCACGGCGTCCGACGCCACCGGGCTGCCCAGCGGTGACAGCGTCCGCTTCAAGGCGCTGCCCGGGGTGAAGGGTGAGGTGTGGCTGGCGGGCGGCGCGACGGACGGGGCGTACGGGCTGTGGCACTCCACGGACGGCGGGGCCACGTTCACCAAGCTCTCCAACGTCGAGCAGGCCGACACCATCGGGTTCGGCAAGGCGGCCACCGGTGCCTCGTACCAGGCCCTCTACACCAGCGCCAAGATCGGCGGCGTACGCGGGATCTTCCGCTCGACGGACAAGGGCGCGACCTGGACCCGGATCAACGACGACGCCCACCAGTGGGGTTGGACCGGCGCCGCCATCACCGGTGACCCACGGATCTACGGCCGTGTGTACATCGCGACCAACGGGCGCGGGGTCATCTACGGCGACACCTCCGACACCGGCGGTGGGGACGGCGGTACGGACCCCGAACCCGAGCCGGAGCCCACGGGTGCCTGCGCGGTGACGTACACGATCACCAACGAGTGGTCCGGCGGCTTCCAGGCCGATGTGAGGCTGACCAACACGGGGAGCGGCGCGTGGAGCGGCTGGTCGTTGGGGTGGACGTTCCCCAGCGGGCAGACCGTGTCGCAGATGTGGAACGCCGAGCACACCCAGTCGGGATCGGCGGTGACCGCGAAGAACGTCGGCTGGAACGGCAATGTGGCGGCGGGGTCGTCCGTGAGTTTCGGCTTCACGGGTGGGTGGACAGCATCCAACGGTGAGCCGACGGCCTTCCGGCTCGGTGAACAGACCTGCGCGGTCAGCTGACCAGGCGACTCGGAGGGGGCGCGTGTCGAATACGGCACGCGCCCTTTTCGAGCCGTGTACACCCTCATCTCTAGGCATGTTCATGATGAACGCAGGGGGGCATCCCACACTGTGTACGCACGGCTCGCCCGGAGACCTTCACAGAAGGAGCCCCTGTGCCGAACCACAGCCGAGTCACGCGCCGACTGAGCATGAAGACCGCCCTCGCGGCGGCGGTACTGCTGCCGTTGTCCCACACCACCGGACTGTCCACCGAACCCGCCGTGGCGGCCGAGGAGTCCGCCGCTCCTCCACTCGACACCATGTCCTTCAATCTGCGCTACGCCAGCACGGTCCAGCCCAACAGCTGGGCGGTGCGCAGACCGGTGATGCGGGAACTGCTGCGGCAGGAGGCACCCCATGTCATCGGCACCCAGGAGGGCCTGTATCAGCAACTCCTGGACATCGAGGCCGACTTGGCGCCGAACTACCGGTGGATCGGCGTCGGACGCGCGGGCGGCACCCGGGACGAGTTCATGGCCGTCTTCTACGACATCCGCCGCCTCGCCCCGGTCGAGCACGCCCACTTCTGGCTCTCCGACACCCCGGAGGTGCCCGGCTCGAACACCTGGGGCGGCGGCTCCATCCGTATGGTCACCTGGGTCCGCTTCCGCGATCTCCAGGACGGCGACCGGCAGTTCTACGTCCTGAACACCCACCTCGACAACGTCAGCCAGTACGCCCGCGAGCGCGCCGCCGCCCTCATCGTGCAGCGGATCGGCGGCCTCGACCGGTCCCTCCCCCTCGTCGTCACCGGTGACTTCAACGTCGCCGCCCACAACAACGTCGTCTACGACACGATGCTGGGCGCCGGGCTCGTCGACACCTGGGACGCGGCGGCCGAGCGCAGCGCGCTGTACGCGACCTTCCACGGCTATCAGCCGCTGACGCCGAACGGCAGCCGTATCGACTGGATTCTGACCACGCCGGGGATCACGGTGCACCGGGCGGAGATCAACACCTACTCGTCGGGCGGCCAGTTCCCCAGCGACCATCTGCCGGTGCAGGCGTCGCTGACCCTGGGCTGAGGCCTTCGCCGGGGCCCGTGGGCGGGCCGGAAGGGCCCGGACCGCCCACGGACCGGTCGGCTACGGCGTGTAGACCGTCGGCCGGGGAGCCGTCGGCATGTCGGCGCCGATGAAGAAGCTGGTGTGCGGGGGCTGGTTGTAGGCCGTGTTCTGCCAGGCGAGCCCCGTGCGGTACATCGTGTCGTGCAGCAGGGTCGTGATCTTCGTACTGGTCTCGATCGGCGTCGAGTAGATACGCAGTGCCGTGTTGCCGCTGGTCCGCCAGACGACCTCCTCGCGCCAGTCGCCGAGGATGTCACCGGCCAGGGCGGGGGTCGCCTTGGTGCCGTTGTTGGAGGACACCCCGGAGCCGGTCAGCAGCCGGGTCTCGGCGGAGGTGCCGTACTTGTCGATCCGGGTGCCGTCGAGGAGTTCGCGGACCGGGTCGCCGTCCCACCAGGAGAGGAAGTTCACCGAGGAGGGTTCGCGGCCCTTGGCCGCGCCGGCCTCGTCGCGGATGGAGGAGTCGGAGGCCGACCACATCTCCGGGCCGTCGTTGCCGGCGTAGATGTCCCCGGCGACACCCCGCCCGTTGTCGCAGCAGGCGGCCAGCTGCCAGCGCACCGCCCCGTTCGCGGGGTTGATGTACAGCTCGGCGGGCTGGGAGGTGGACTCGGAGACCTTGAAGTACTCAAGACCGGACGTGGAGGCGTCGAGGTCGCCAAGGTGCTGGGCGTCCCCGTGGCCCGTCTTCGTGGTCCACAGGCCATAACCGTTGTCGTCGACGGCCATCGCGCCGTACACGATCTCGTCCTTGCCGTCGTTGTCGACGTCACCGACGGAGAGGCTGTGCGAGCCCTGCCCGTCGAAGCCCTTGCCGCTGTTGGTGGACGAGTTGGTGTCGAAGGTCCAGCGCCGGGTGAAGGCCCCGTTCCGCCAGTCCCAGGCGGCGATCACCGTACGGGTGTAGTAGCCGCGGGCCATGATGAGCGAGGGCCGGGCGCCGTCGAGGTAGGCGGTGCCGGCGAGGAAGCGGTCGACGCGGTTGCCGTAGGAGTCCCCCCACGACGACACCGTGCCCCGGGCCGGGACATAGTCCACCGTCCCCATCGCCCGCCCGGTCTGCCCGTTGAACATGGTCAGATACTCGGGACCGGAGAGGATGTAGCCGGAGGAGTTGCGGTAGTCGGCCGACGAACTGCCGATGACCGCGCCCGTCCCGTCGACCGTGCCGTCCGCCGTCTTCATGGCGACCTCGGCCCTGCCGTCGCCGTCGTAGTCGTACACCTGGAACTGGGTGTAGTGGGCGCCGGAGCGGATGTTGCGGCCGAGGTCGATGCGCCACAGCCGGGTGCCGTCCAGCTTGACGCCGTCGACGATGGTGTTGCCGGTGTAGCCGGACTGGGAGTTGTCCTTGGCGTTCGTCGGCTGCCACTTGAGGACGAACTCCAAGGCGCCGTCGCCGTCGAGATCGCCGACGGAGACGTCATTGGCCTCGTAGGTGTACGCGACCCCGTCCGGGGTGGTCCCTCCGGCGGGCGGGCTGATCGGTACGTCCTTGTAGGCGGTGCGGAACTGGATCGCGTGCACCGAGTCGCCCTGCTCCACCCCGTTCACGATCGCGCGGATCGTGTAGTCGGCCTGGGCGGGGGCGCCGGAGTGGAAGTAGTTCGTCGAGCCGGTGACCGGGGTCGAGTTGACCTTCGTACCGGCGCGGTACACGTTGAACGAGACATCGTTCGGATCGGTTCCCAGCCAGCGCCAGCTGACCAGGTTCCCGGCGTCGGTGTGCACGCTGACCACACCCCGGTCCAGCGCCTCGACCTGCCGGGCGGTGGCCGCGGCGGCGGGCGGTGCCGTGAACGTGGTGAGCCCTGCGGCGGTGAGCGTCGCCACCGCCAACGTTGTCACCATCCTGCGGGCCTTGCGGATCGTGTGGGGCCTCGGGGTGAGGCGGGGCTGGGGGACGGTGGTGCGTCTGCGGTGCGCATGCGGGTGCGTCACGGGGCTACCTCCCGAGAGGACAGACGGGTTCCGTTTCCTCAGTCGCCGCCGCCCGCACCGGAGTTGCCGTACATACGGGCCAGTTCTCGCACGGTCGCCGCGATCCGCTCCCTCAGTTCCGCGGGCTCCAGCACCTCCACCCGCGAACCGAGCCGCAGGAACTCGTCATGCGCGTGGTCGACGGACTCGATGGGTACGGTCGCGACGGTCCAACCTCCCTCCCCCGTACGCCCGTTGGCGGCCACGGCCCGCTGCTGCGGCCCGGCGAGCGGCGTCCCCGGAGCGATCCGTACGACGGCCTCGGCACGGTACAACCGGTCCTGGAAGTCACGCTGGTACGAGGCCCAGTGGGCGGCGAGGTCGAAGCCCTCGGGCCGGACGAACTCACCTTCCCCGTCCTCACCCTTCTCGTCCTCACCTTCCCCATCGTCCGGTTGAAGCACGTCGAGGATCTGGTCGACCCGGTAGGTACGGGGCCCCGGCCCGGCGACGACGTACCAGCGGCCGGCCTTGAGGACGAGACCGTACGGTTCGAGACGGCGGCGTACGTCGGTGGGTTCGGCCCAGCGGCGGTACAGGACGCGCAGGACCCGGCTGTGCCAGACCGCGTCGGCGACGGCGGGCAGGAACGGGACGGGGTCGGCGTCCGTGTACCAGCCGGGGGCGTCGAGGTGGAAGCGCCCGGCGACCCGGTCGGCGTGGTCGCGCAACTCGGCCGGGAGCGCGGCACGCACCTTCAACTGGGCGGCGGCCAGGACCGGTCCGAGGCCCAGCTCCGCCGCCGGACCGGGCGCACCGGCGAGGAACAGGGCCTGGGCCTCCGCCGGGTTCAACCCGGTGAGCCGGGTGCGATATCCGTCGAGCAGCCGATAACCGCCCGCGCGCCCGGCGTCCCCGTACAGCGGGACACCGGCGGCGTGCAGGGCCTCGATGTCCCGGTACACCGTCCGCACCGACACCTCCAGCTCCCCGGCGAGCTGGGCGGCGGTCATCCGGCCACGGGTCTGGAGGAGGAGCAGCATCGAGAGCAGGCGGGCGGATTTCATGCGAACAGCGTGGCAGGGCGACCGACCGCCCGACGCGCCTCACCCGGCCGGAGGCACCGGCGGCACCGGCGGCGCTGGAGGCACCGAAGGCACCGAAGGCACCAGAGGCTTCCGGAACGCGCGCAGGCTGAACGTCGGGTCCGGGCGGTCCCGGTCCTGGTCGGGGAGGGCGGCGAGACGCACGGCGAAGTCGTCGGCGAGCGGATCACCGGGAGGGATGGTCATGAACCAGCCGCGCCGCAGATCGGTGAGGGTGCGGCGCGGGCTGCGGCCCTGCCCCCGGCCCGTGAACGTGGCCTGCCCGGCCGCTTCCAGGCCGTGCTCGGTGGCGTACTTCTCGACGTCGACGGCGGTGTCCGTCGCCGGGACCCTGGGGCGCGGCGCGAGGACGGCGTCGATGTCGCTGCCGACGTTGTGCGCGGCGGCCTTGTCGACGGTGGTGACATACACGCCACCGGGCCGCAGCACGCGCGCGCACTCGCCGATCACGGCACGGACGTCCTTTGGACCGGCCAGCAGATGCAGCAGCCAGACACTGCTGACCGCGTCGAACTCCCCGTCCCTGAACGGCAGTCGACGGCTGTCGGCCAGCACCACCGCGCCGGGCAGCCGCACGGCCGCGCGGCTCGCCATGCCGTACGTCAGGTCGACGCCGGTCACCCGCATTCCGGCGCGTCCGGCCGCGAGACGCCGGGTGACGATGCCGGTGCCGCAGGCCACGTCGAGGAGAGTGCGGGTGCCTTCGGGGAGGAGGCCGAGTACGGCGTGCGCGGCGGACTCGGCGCGGGGCTCGCCGCCCCGCAGGGCGTCGTAGTCGCTCGCCTCCTTGTCGTAGTCCAGCACCGGATCAGCTCGCCCCGTGGCCGGGGGCGAGCGCCTCCACCCTGCGGGCCAGCTCGAAGTCCTTGTCGGTGACGGCGCCGCCGGCGTCGTGGGTGCTGATGGTCAGGGAGACCGTGTTGTAGCCCAGGGTGAGGTCGGAGTGGTGGTTCAGCTCCTCCTGGGTGTGGGCGATGTGCACGACCATGGCGACGGCCGCGAAGTGCGAGGCCAGCCGGTACGAGCGAGCGAGCCGACCGCTGTCCAGCGCCCAGCCGGGCAACTCCGCGAGCCGCTCCTCGATCTCCTTCTGCGCCAAGGGTTCGACAGCCATGCGCCCACTCCTCCCGCGACAACCCCTGCGAACACGCTTTCCTTCCCAGCCTGCCACCGCCCTCTCAGATCCGTACGCTCTCCGTCGCGAAGTCGTCCGCCAGGAGGGTGATCTCGGCGCGGCCCTCCGTCGTGGTGAGCCAGTCGTGGGGCAGGCCGTGGTCGCCGTGGTGGGTGCCGAGGAGGTTGCCGCAGATGGCGCCGGTGGAGTCGCTGTCGCCGGAGTGGTTGACGGCGAGGAGGAGGGCGTCGGTGACGCCGGGCGTGGCGAGGGCGCAGTAGACGCCCATCGCCAGGGCCTCCTCGGCGACCCAGCCGGCGCCGAGGGATGCGAGCTTCTCGGCGGTCGGGGCGCCCTGGGCGGCGAGGTCGAGGGCGCGGGTGAGGGCGGCCGTCGTCTCCTCGTGGCCGGGGTGGCGGGCGAGCAGCCGCATGGCGCGGAGCACGGCGCCTTCGAGGGACTCGTCGGCCATCAGGAACGACACCATCGCGGCGAGCGCCCCTGCGGCGTAGTACCCGGTGGGGTGCCCGTGGGTCATCTGGGAGCACCGCGCGGCCATGTCGAACGCGGTCTCGGCCGGTACGCGGGCCAGCCCGAAGGGCGCCGCCCGCATGACGGTGCCGCAGCCCTTGGAGTTCGGATTGACCGGGCCGGGCCCGCCGAGGGGGACCGCCGGGTCGGGGTGGTGGACCTGGGCGAGACCGGAGAGACAGGCGTTGCCGGGGGCGCGGCGGGCGTACAGCCAGGGCTGGGCGGCGAGACCGGAGGTCGCCCGGGGGTCGGGGCCGGACTGCCGCTGGGTGTCCAGCCAGCGGCCGTACGCCTCACGGACCAGCTCCACCCAGTCGCCGTCATCGCCCTTGAGCCGCGCCCGCTCATGCGACTGCCGCAGCCCCTCGACCGTGAACAGGGTCATCTGGGTGTCATCGCTGACCCGCCCCACCACGCCGTCCGCGTCCGGCACGAGCCCGGTCACCCCGGTGCCTCCGTACCGGGCGCGGATCTGGTCGAGCGAGGCGAATTCGATGGGATAGCCGAGGGCGTCCCCGACCGCCCCGCCCAGCAGACACCCTCGTACCCGGGCCCGGTAGACGGCCGTCGCCTCCCAGGACGGGTTCCACGGGTTGTACACGCGCCACTCCTCGATCGCCTCGGCTACGTTCGACGTATGACCATTGTCCCGTCCACCGCCGCAGGCCGTCCCACCACCCCTCCCGACCGGGGCGTGGGTCCGCTGCTGCGGGCCTGGCGCGAGGAACGACGGTTCAGCCAGCTGGAGTTGGCGCTGCGCGCGGGCTCCTCGGCCCGGCACATCAGCTTCGTCGAGACGGGCCGCGCCCGCCCCAGCGAGGAGATGGTCCTCCGCCTCGCCGACCACCTCGACATCCCCGTCCGCGAGCGCAACGCCCTGCTCCTGGCGGCGGGTTATGCCCCGCACTACCCCCAGACCCCGCTCGACGACCCGGCGCTCGCCACCCTCCGCGAGGGCATGGAACGCCTCATCCAGGGCTACGAGCCCTACCCGGCGCTGGTCGTGGACGCCGCGTACGACGTCCTCGCCGCCAACCAGGGCATCGCCCTCCTCCTCGGCGACCTCCCGGCGTTCCTCCTCTCCCCACCCCTGAACGCGATACGTCTGACGCTCCACCCGGAGGGCCTGGCGCCCCGCATCCGCAACCTCCGTGCCTGGCGCGGGCATCTCCTCCAGCAGATGGAACGCCAGATCGCCCTCCGCCGCTCGGCACGGCTGCGCGCGCTGTACGAGGAGGTCGCGGCGTATCCGCTGCCGCCGGGCCGACCGGACGAGGACCCCTCGGCCGAACCCGACGGCCGGCCGCCCGCGTACTTCGCGCTCCCCCTCCGTATCGAGCACGACGGCCGGGTGCTGTCCTTCGTCTCCTCCATCTCCACGTTCAACACCCCCATGGACGTGACCGTCGCCGAACTGGCCATCGAGACCCTGCTCCCGGCCGACCCGGCGACGGCCAAGTACCTTCACTCGCTGATGACATGACTCCGGCTCAGTCCCGATGCGCTCGTACGGCGATGAACTGGGCCGCCGCGAACCCGGCCACCGTGACCGCCTGGAGCACCGTCCACACCGCGCCCGCCGTGCTCGGCGTCAGCCAGAGCGCGAGGGCGACGAGGCTGAGCACCGTCCAGGCGAGGTTGGCCTCGATCACGGCGTGCACGGCCGGCACCGGCGGGCGCCGGCGCGAGGCCAGCAGGCCCACGGCGGCTGCGTACACGGTGAGGAAGGCGCCGAGCCCGAGCAGCAGGCCGGAGCCGACGCCGAGGAACCGGCCGAGCGGGCCGGAGGCGAGGAGATAGGCGAGCCCGTTCGCGCCGGTGACCACGGCGTCCACGGCCAGGAAGCGACGCAGCATGATCCGGGGGTCGGTGGTCCGGGCGAGAGCGGCGAGCTGGGTTGCGGACATGGCGGATCACCCTCCGTCGAGGTCGGACGAGTCCAGTGGATGGGAGCCGGGTTCCGGGGCGGAGTGCGCCGGCCCGGAACCCGGTGCCCTCACCTTGCCGTGCGCGGCCGGGCACGGTCGATTACCTCGGAGGTCATGGCACCCCGTACTCTGTGGGGTCGTCGTGGCACCCTGTGCCGTGGGAGCGGAACGTTCCGGCCACCCCCATGAGATGTCCACCGGAACATGACAGACTGTTCGCAGACTTCGGCGCGTGGGGAGGCGTGGCGTGAGTGAGCGGCGGGCCGCGCCCACCGTGGGCCAGGTGGTGCTCGGGAAGCGGTTGCAGGAGCTTCGCGAGGCCGCCGGGCTCAAGCGCGAGGAGGCGGCACGGGTCCTACGGGTCGCCCCGGCGACGGTCCGGCGGATGGAGACCGCCGATGTCGCCCTCAAGATCCCCTACGTTCAGGTGCTGCTGACCACGTACGGTGTCGGGGAGCGGGATGTCGCGGAGTTCGTGAAGCTGGCGGAGGACGCGAACAAGCCCGGATGGTGGCAGCGCTTCCATGACATCCTGCCGGACTGGTTCAGCCTGTATGTGAGCCTCGAAGGGGCCGCGAGTCTGATCCGGCAGTACGAGCCGCACTTCGTGCCCGGGATGCTGCAGACCGAGGACTACGCCCGCGCGGTGATGGAGGCCGGAACGGTCGGCCAGATGGGCCCCGAGGCGATCGACCGCCATGTCTCGCTCCGGATGGCGAGACAGAAACTCCTGACGCGGGAGAACCCGCCCCACCTCTGGGTGATCATGGACGAGACGGCCCTTCTCCGTCCGGTCAGCATCCACTCCGAGGTCATGCGCGACCAGATGGACCGGCTGCTGGAAGTCACCGAGAAGGACCACGTCATCCTCCAGGTCGCCGAATTCTCCAACGGCCCGCACCCCGGCACCTACGCCCCCTTCGGCCTCTTCCGCTTCGCCGAGCCCGAACTCCCCGACATGGTCTACACGGAGTACCTCACCGGCGCCCTCTACCTCGACTCCCGCCGCGAGGTCGCCATGCATCTGGAGGTCCTGGACCACATGGCGGCGCACGCGGCCTCCGCCGAGGAGACCAGGGAGATCATCAGGCGCTATCGCGCCAAGTTCTGACGGCCGGACCGAGCCAGGTTCTCACACCCGGTGGTCTCAGCTCTTCTGGTTCTTGTCGTCGTCGACGATCTCCGCGTCCACGACGCCCTCTTCCTCGGCTTCGGCACCGGCGTCGGTGGAGCCGGGGCCCGGGCGGGGTTCCTCGGCCGCACCGGTGGAGGCGCCGGCGTACATGGCCTGGCCCATGCGCTGGCTGACGGAGGCGAGCTTCTCGGTGCCCGCGCGGAGGGCGGCGGTGTCCTCGGGGTTCTCCAGGAGGCCCTTGAGTTCGGACACGGCGGCCTCGACCTCCGACTTGGTGTCGGCCGGGACACGGTCCTCGTTCTCGCGGAGGAACCGCTCGGTCTGGTACACGAGTTGCTCGGCCTGGTTGCGCGTCTCGGCGGCCTCCCGGCGGCGCCGGTCCTCGTCGGCGTACTGCTCGGCCTCCCGCATCATCCGGTCGATGTCGTCCTTGGGGAGCGCGGAGCCGCCGGTCACGGTCATCTTCTGCTCACGGCCGGTGGCCAGGTCCTTCGCGGACACATGCATGATCCCGTTCGCGTCGATGTCGAAGGCCACCTCGATCTGCGGTACGCCCCGGGGCGAGGGCGGCAGTCCGGTGAGGTCGAAGACACCGAGCTTCTTGTTGTACGCGGCGATCTCCCGCTCGCCCTGATACACCTGGATGCCGACCGAGGGCTGGTTGTCGGCGGCGGTCGTGAAGATCTCCGAACGGCGCGTCGGGATCGTCGTGTTGCGCTCGATGAGCTTCGTCATGATGCCGCCCTTGGTCTCGATGCCCAGGGACAGCGGGGTGACGTCGAGGAGGAGTACGTCCTTCACATCGCCCCGGATGACGCCCGCCTGGAGCGCGGCGCCCACGGCCACCACCTCGTCGGGGTTGACGCCCTTGTGCGGGTCCTTGCCGGTGAGTTCCTTGACCAGGTCGGTGACGGCGGGCATCCGGGTCGAGCCGCCGACGAGAATGACGTGGTCGATCGCGGCGAGCTTCACCCCGGCGTCCTTGACGGCCTGGTGGAACGGCGTCCTGCACCGGTCCAGCAGATCGGCGGTCAACTCCTGGAACTGGGCACGCGTCAGCTTCTCGTCCAGGTGGAGCGGGCCCTCGGAGGAGGCGGTGATGTAGGGCAGGTTGATGGTGGTCTCGGAGGAGCTGGACAGCTCGATCTTGGCCTTCTCGGCGGCCTCACGCAGCCGTTGGACGGCCATCTTGTCGTTGCCGAGGTCGATGCCGTGGTTCCCCTTGAACCGTTTGACCAGGTACTCCACGACCCGCTGGTCCCAGTCGTCGCCGCCGAGATGGGTGTCGCCGTTGGTGGCCTTGACCTCGATGACCCCGTCGCCGATCTCCAGGAGCGAGACGTCGAAGGTTCCGCCGCCGAGGTCGAAGACCAGCACGGTCTGCTCCTCGCCCCGGTCGAGTCCGTAGGCGAGGGCGGCGGACGTGGGCTCGTTGATGATCCGCAGGACCTTCAGGCCCGCGATCTCCCCGGCCTCCTTGGTGGCCTGCCGCTGGGCGTCGTCGAAGTAGGCGGGCACGGTGATCACGGCGTCGGTGACGTCCTCGCCGAGGTACGACTCGGCGTCCCGCTTCAGCTTCTGCAGCACCCTCGCCGACAGCTCCTGCGCGCGGAACCGCGTACCGTCCACGGAGCCCTGCTCGGGGAAGCGCCATCCCCCGTCGCCCATGTGCCGCTTGACGGAGCGGGCGGTGCGCTCGACGTTCGTGACCGCCTGCCGCTTGGCGACCTCGCCCACGAGGACCTCGCTGTTCTTGGCGAAGGCCACCACCGAGGGTGTCGTCCGCTGACCCTCCGCGTTCGCGACGACGGTGGGCTCACCGCCTTCCAGTACGGCCACCACAGAGTTCGTCGTCCCGAGATCGATCCCGACCGCGCGTGCCATAGCCGTCCCCTTCCAGCGAGGCCCCACTCCCGTGTCCCTACCTCCAGCACAAAACTTGAGTGGTCCGTTGTCAACGGGGCGAACGGTCGCGCACTGGGGGACGCGCAGGGGCTCACTGGTGGACGAGCGGAGGCTACCCGCGCCCCAAAGGGGCGCGGGGAACTGCGCGACAAGCCACGACGGCGCCGCAGTCAACCCACGACGCCATCGCGCCCCCCTCAGCGGAGCGTCACGCCAGCTTGGCCGAAAGCGTGATCGGCACCGCCTTCAGCGCCTGGCTGACGGGACAGTTCGCCTTGGCGTTCTCCGCGGCGGCGACGAAGCCGTCCTCGTCGAGGCCGGGCACGGTGCCCTCGACGGTGAGGTGGATGCCGGTGATGCCCTCACCCGGCTGGAAGGTGACGTCGGCGGAGGTGACGAGCTTGGTGGGCGGGGTGCCGGCGCCGGCGAGACCGTGCGAGAGGGCCATGGAGAAGCAGCTGGAGTGGGCGCCGGCGATCAGCTCCTCCGGGCTGGTCTTGCCGTTCGCCTGCTCGGCGCGCGACGGCCACGACACCGGCTGCTCACCGATGCCGGAGGAGTCGAAGTGGACGACACCATTGCCCTCAAGCAGGTTGCCTTCCCAGACGGTGTGTGCGGAGCGCGTGGTAGCCACGGTTCTTCCTTTCGCGGGGGTCCCGTTCCAACGGGGGTCGGCCCCCATCCGATCACATTCCGGCCCCCGGTTGGTTCGTGGCTGGTCGCTCCCGCGCGGCGGAGCCGCAAATGTCAGAGCCCCGCGCCCCTTTCAACCCTGTTGGCGTGAGCCCCCAGCGGGACCTGCGGGCCGTTCGATTCCCTCAGCCAGCGCCTCAGTACGCGATGTACCTGTTCGGCGCCGGCCAGTTCCTCGCCGTCCTCGACCGGGGTCGACAGGGCCAGCGGCGACACCAGGAACGCGCGGCTCTGGCAGCCGCCCAGGCCCCCGTGGGAGCCGATCTGTTCCTCGAAGGCCAGGACTTCGCCGTCCTTCGGGTCGTACCAGGAGTTCACCATGATGTCGGCGGTGTGCGGGAAGGTGTGGGTGCGGCGTACGGCGTCGGCGGCGCCGGGGCCGAAGTCGGCCAGGGGGCCGGGGTGTTCGTCGGTCAGGTCGTCGATGGGGATCTCGACGCCGTGCGCGCCCAGGACGACGCCCCCGTGCTCCTCGCTCCGTACGAGGAGGAAGCCGATGCCGGGGTGGTTGGCGAGGGTGGTGAGCAGGGCGGGGTGGCGGGCGTCGATCTCCTCGCGGGTCATCCGGTGCGGGACGTCCGGGAAGGAGACCAGGCCGAGGTTGCCGGAGGCGAGGACGATCGGCTCGGAGCGGCGGGTCGGGCGGTGCTGTTCGGCGCGCTCCTCGACGGGGATGCGCAGGGCGGCGCGTACGGCCGCGCCGGCCTCGGCGCCGCTGTGGGTGCGCCGGGCCTTGCGGGGTACGGGCAGGCCGCAGCCGGCGCGGACCAGGGCGCCGAGGGTCAGACCGTAGCGGCCGAGGAAGGTCTCGCCGGGGCTCTGGCCGTGGTCGGAGAGCAGCACGATGCGGTAGGCGCGCGGGGCGTGTTCGGCGACCTGGGCGATCAACGCGAGGGAGCGGTCGAGGCGTTCGAGGACCTTCTCGGCGTCGCGGCTGCGCGGGCCCGAGTGGTGGGCGACCTCGTCGTACGCCACGAGGTCGGCGTAGATGGCGGCACGCCCGGCGAGCATGTCGCCGATCACCGCGGCGACGACGACATCGCGTTCGACGACGGTCGCGAAGGCCCGGATGAACGGGTAGAGACCGCCGCGACCGACCCGGGGGCGCTGTTTGCGGAGGAGGGCGCGGGTGGACTGGCCGATCTCGCGCAGCGCGTCGGCGACGAAGGACAGGGCGGTGCGGACCGCGTTGGCGGGGTCGGAGAAGTAGGCGAAGTAGCCGGCGCGGGAACGGTTCCGCTTGTCGCGGCGGGCGGCGACGGACAGGACGAGGGCGAGCTGGTCGGCGCCGCCGCTGAAGAGGTTGCCTCGGCTGGCGCCGTCCACGGTGAGCAGGCCGCCGTCGCCGGTGCGGGCCATGGCCCGGCGCTGGAGTTCGGCGGCGCTGGAGGGACGGTTGCAGACCATCACCTCGCGGCTGTCCTTCTCGTACCAGCGGAAGGCGGGGATGTCGTGGTTGGTGCCGTGCAGGATGCCGAGCTGGCTGGCGCCGGTCTGGCTGGACCAGTCGGTGCGCCAGGGGGTGAGCCGGTGGGTGGGGCGGGGGCGGGCCGAGTCGGGGGCCGGGCGGCCGAGCCATGTGGCGAGGGTCGGCATCAGGCCCTTCTCCGTCGCCGCCTCCAGGACGTCATGGCCGACGCCGTCGAGTTGGAGGAAGACGGTGCCGGGGCCGCAGGGGCCGGGGCGGCCGTCCGCGCGCCTGCGGCGGCGGTCGGCCAGCCGGTACAGCCGGCGGCGGTAGGCGTCGTCGTCCCGTACGGCGAGGGCGCCGCCGGTGGCGGAGGCGACGGCGGACATCACGGCGGCGACGACCACGGCGGTCTCGGGGGCGGCCTCGCTCTGGCCGGAGGGGTTGAGCCGTAGGGCGAGGAGCAGCAGGGAGCCGTTGAGGAAGAAGACCAGCAGTCCGAGGACGAGGGCGGGGACCAGCAGCAACGCCCTTACCAGCAGCGGCCACACCAGCGCGGAGAGCAGACCGAAGGCCCCGGCGCCCGCGGCTGCCGTGACGGCGATCTGGGTGGCGCTCTCACCGGTCGCCGACTGCAGCCGGAAGTCGGGCAGCACCCCCGCGAGCACGAGCATGGTCAGCGTGGACACCGCCCACACGGCAAGCATCCGCCAGAACCCGCTGAGCACCCGCCGCCAACCGTCACGACTCACGCCGGCCACCCTCACATCCAGCAGATCCTCCGCCCAGCCTGTCATATGAACGGCCGCCGCCGGGGGGCGCCTGGGGCAGCGCCGGGGGCGCCTGAGGAGCGCCGCCCAGCATGAAAGGGGCGCGGGGAACTGCGCGACCAGCCACGACGGCGCCGCAGACGAACGACGGCATATAGCGGCCCTGCGGCGGAGCCGCATAACGGTGCAGCAAGCGGAGCGCCTAGCGGCCGTCGTACCCCGCCGTAGGCATCGACAGCCGTCGATGAACGCTGGCCTTCATCTGGGCGTCGTACGCCGGTTCGGCGTGATCGACCGTCTCCATGCCGATGCCTCGGCGGACGCACTCGGCGGCGAATTCATCCGCGGAGGCGAGGGCACGCTCAAGAACCCGGCGGCTGGGCGCGACGAAGAGGTCGACGAGGCCGGCGTCGACGTCGGCCCACAGCGCGTCGTGGTCGGTGCGCAGACCGCGTACGAGCAGCTCGCGCGTCACCACATAGCCGCGCTCGGCGGCCCAGCGGGCGCACATGGCGTGCTGGCCACGGGAGTCGACCAGGAACGGGTCGGCCTCCAGCTCCTCCAACGGCGTCAGACTGGCGATGGCCGCGACCCGTACCACGGCACCCCGCCCCGCCTGCCCCGGCCGCTGACGGGGTATCCCCGCACAGCCCGACCGGGAGGCATCACCCTCGTCACGCTTGTCCCCCACGGCGTCCCCCTCACCTCCGAGTCCAGGACCTGGCCGGAGACCCTACTCCAGCCCGTAGGCTCGGGGGAGTAGCGCGAGGGAGGCGAACGGAGTGCCGGTGGAGATCACCTGGTGGGGTCATGCCACCTGCACCGTCGAGGACTCGGGCACACGCGTGCTCACCGATCCGCTCTTCGCGCGCCGGCTCGCGCACCTGCGCAGACGCCGGGGCGCACCACCCCCGCCCGAGGCGGCCGTCGCGGATGTCGCCCTGGTGTCCCATCTGCACGCCGACCATCTGCATGTGCCCTCCCTCGCCCGGCTCGCCCCGGGCACCCGGCTGCTGGTGCCGAGCGGTGCGCCGCGCCAGGTGCCGGGGCTGCGCAGGCTCGCCCATCTCGACCTCACCGAGGTGACGCCCGGCACCAAGGTCAGGGTCGGTGACCTGGTCGTACGCGTGGTTCCTGCCCATCACGACGGGCGGCGGCTACCGGTCGGGCCGCACCGTTCGCCGGCGCTCGGCTATGTCATCGAGGGCGTCGCGCGGACGTACTTCGCGGGGGACACCGGGCTGTTCGAGTCGATGGCCAAGGAGGTCGGGCCGGTCGATGTGGCGCTGCTGCCGGTCGGCGGGTGGGGGCCGTACCTCGGTGAGGGGCATCTGGACGCGGGACGCGCGGCGGAGGCGCTCGCGCGGCTCGCGCCCCGGAGCGCTGTGCCGGTGCATTACGGCACATACTGGCCGATCGGCCTGGACGCCGTGCGCCCCCATGAATTCCATGCGCCGGGCGAGGAGTTCGTACGCCTGGCGGCCACCCGTGCGCCCGATGTGGTCGTGCATCGGCTGGGGCACGGGGAGAGCGTGCGGCCGTGATCATTCTGTCCGCGGCGAGTACGCCGCTGCCGCACGAGTCGACTCAGCAGGCGATCGGGTATCCGACGCTGTTCCTGCTGGTGTTGATCGGGGCGTTGGTGCCGGTGGTGCCGACCGGGGCGCTGGTCAGTTCGGCGGCGGTGGTGGCGTTCCACCAGACCGCGCCGTTCTCGCTGCTGCTGGTGTTCGTGGTGGCGTCCGCCGCCGCGTTCCTCGGGGACGTCGCGCTGTACTGGCTGGGGCGGCGCGGTATGGGGTCGAAGAACGGGTCGCGATGGCTGGGGGCGATCCGGCGGCGGGCACCGGAGGACCGGTTGGCCCAGGCTCAGCAGCGGCTCGACGAACACGGGGTGACCGTGCTCGTGGTGTCCCGGCTGGTGCCGGCCGGGCGGCTGCCGGTGATGCTCGCGTGTCTCCTGGCCGAGATGCCGCTGCGGCGGTTCGCCAGGGGGAACCTCCCGGCGTGCCTCGCCTGGGCCGTGACGTATCAGTTGATCGGCATTCTGGGCGGGTCGTTGTTCGACAAACCGTGGGAGGGCGTGGTCGCGGCGGTCGTGCTGACGGTGTTGATCAGTTTCCTGCCGAGCCTGTGGCGTCGCGCCGTCCGCTGAACGGCGGCCGCGATCAGCAGAACCACATGACGCGCTGCTGAAAGTCGTCGCAACGGCGGCGTGCTCGGAGCGGTCCGCCCGGTGGGGCCGCCCTCGTCACCGCAGGTCTTCGAAGGCCGAGCCGAAGGACGTCAACGCGCGTTCCACATGCGGTAGTTCCAGGGGATCGGCAGCGGTGAGGGACTGGGTCCGTTCCTCGTCGGAGGTGCCGAGGAACGGACCGGTGGACAGTCGGACGCGCAGCGCCCCGAGGTCGTCGCCGAAGCGGTGCCCGCCCGGGGCTGGAACGCCGAGCCGTTCGGTCAGGAAGTCCTCCAACTCCTGGGAGTCGCCGACCCCGTGCCCGGCGAGCGCCGAACGCAGCGGGGACAGGTCCGCGTACAGATGCCGACCGGCGCGCGGCGGCAGGGCGAGCGCCCCGGCGGCCACCACGGCGCGCTGTGCGGCGGCGGCGAGACGGGCGTGCAGTCGTACGGTCGCGGTGAGTCGTTCGGTGACCTCGGCGGGCTCGCCGAGCGCGTACAGGGCCGCCGCCGCGACCGGGGTGGCGACGCGGGCGCCGAGCGCGGTGAGGACGTCGAGGACCCGGGCGCGCAGGCCCGCGCCGTCGCCGTCGGCGGGGAAGCGGGCGACGGCGGCGGGCCAGCCGGGCGGCAGGAAGGGGCCGGCCAGATCGGTGACGACGGTGACCCGGTCGGGGAGCATCTCGGCGGGGCTGAGCAGCACGGTGTCGTGCGGGTCGTGCACGGTGTCGCGCCAGGTCTCGTCGCTGACCAGATGCAGCCCCTCCCCCGCGGCCGCCTCCACGGTCTCGTGCACGAGTTCGGGCGGGGCGACGGTGGCGGTCGGGTCGTCGGCGACGCACAGCACGAGCAGCCGGGGGTCGCCGCCCTCGTCCCGGATACGGCGCACGGTCTCCAGCAGCTGGTACGGGTCCGGGACGCCCCCACACTCGGCGGGTGTGCCCACATGGAAGACGGTTCTGCCGAGCGCCCGCGCCTCCGGTTCCCACCAGGCGGCGCAAGGCCTCGGCAGCAGGACGTCACCGCCGATCGCGGCCGTCAGGGCCAGCAGCAGGGCGGGGGCGCCGGGGGCGGCGACGGCACGGTCGAGCGCGGTGGGCAGGCCGCGCCGGTTCCAGTAGCCGCAGGCGGCGTCCAGGAGCGAGGGGGAACCGCCGGGGGGTACGGCGTCGGGGCGGGCCGCGGCGGCGGACAGCACGGCGGCGAGCTCGGGGAGGACGGGCACGCCCTGGTCTGGAGGGGGCGGACCGTAGCGAACGGGGCCGTGGCCTTCCGGTTCCGCGCGGGCGGGGCCGTGACCTCCGCGCTCCCGACCGGCGGGGCCGTGGCCTTCGTGTTCCCGGTGGACGGGACCGTCTCCTCCGGGTTCCGTCCGCCGCATCTGTGCCTCCGCGCAGTCGTGTTGCGTTCTCCGGCTTGCGTTCGATTGTGCTCCGTCACGCCGGGGCGGACCGTGTGGGCGTCACGATTTCGACTGGGCCCGGTCCCGCAGTCGCTGTACGCCGGCGCCCAGTGCGCCGACGATCAGCAGGCCGCCGGCGACCATGGCCGGGACGGAGTCCGTGAACGCCCCGCCACCGCCCGCCTCGACGCCTCGCTGGACGGGGGCGGGGGTGTGCGTGGCGCGGTGGTCCGGCTGAGAGGTTCCGTGGTGGTCGGGCTGGGCCGGGGGGTGCTCCTTCGCGTACGGGTCGGGTTGGCCGGAGGAGTGGTCCTTGGCGTACGGGTCCGGCGTGGCCGACGGTTGGTCGTTGGCGTACGGGTCGGACTGGGCCGGGGGCTGGTGGGTGGAGTAGTCGTCCAGTGGTTGGTGTGCGGGTTGGTTCGGGTCGCTGCCGGGTTCGACGGTGAAGGCGGCGCTCCACTGCTTCTCCTGACCGCCGGACGCTGCCGGGCAGAGGCCGTCCACGGCCCACTCCGTGGGGCCGCCCATCGCGTCGGGGCGGGCCTCGAAGTCGGCGGCGGGGGCGATACGGGCGGTGCCCTGGTAGGAGGGTCCGGCCGTGGAGGCGTCACCGCCGGGGAGGCGTTGGAGGGTGACCGTGCCCCGTTCGAAGGCCTGGGAGGCGGCGTCGATGGTTTCCGGTGCGGCGGCGCCGGTCGGGTCGCAGGCGACGGAGATCGTGACGTCGGCGCCCGGGAGGACGGTGTGGGGGTCGGCCTGAGCCTCGGATTCCGCGTTCGCGGACGGGGCGAGGGTGCACATGACCGTGCCGGTCACGAAGGCGGCGGACAGGACGCGGGCTGTGCGGCGCATCAGGGGGCTCCTCGACGTCACGGGGCACGACCGCCGTGCCCCGGGGTCCATCACAACGCGGTGTCCTGCGGACCGCTCGCCGCCGGGCACCGTTCGCGGGACATGTGGGCGCCGACCGGGTGACGGTTCGCTCCGCTGGGTTCAGCCGGGGGGTGGGGGGGTGCTTCGGGTACGTTTTCGAGTGCCGGTGCGTTGGGGCTGGTCGCGCCCACGCGGCGGAGCCGCACATTGATACCGCCCCGCGCCCCTGGATGGCCTTCGGCCCATCCATCGGCCTCCGGCCCCATCCATCGGGCCTTCGGCCCTTCCCGTCGTAGCTGTCAGTTGGAAAGTGCTGTCAGTTCCCGTTCCAAGCCTCTGCCCTTCTTCTTCACCACCGCGGCTGCCACCTCGGAGAGTTTGCGGTTGGTGGACTGGGAGATGCGGCGGAGGAGGGTGAAGGCCGTGTCGGCGTCGCAGGCGAGGACGTGCATGACGATGCCGCAGGCCTGGTCGACGATCGGCCTGGTGCGCAGGGCGGTGCCCAGCTGGTCCAGTTCGGTGAGCGCGGCGTGGTACGAGCGGTCGCGGACCATGCAGGACGTGGCGAGGTCGCCGAGGGCGCGGGCGGGTCCGTGCGGGACGTCCTCCAGCGCGCCGGGCCGGAAGCTGTAGAGGCTCAGCGTCACGGTCAGGCCCGAGCGCCGGAAGGGGATCGTGACACTGGACCGCACACCGGCGTCGAGGGCCACCGCCCGGTACTCCGGCCAGCGTTCGTCCCGTAGGAGATCCGTCGAGTCGACCGACTCGCCCCGTTCCAGCGCGGCCGGGATCGGCCCGTCCCCGCACCGCAGTTGCACCGAGACCAGGCCGGCGAGGTCGGGATGGGTGACCGCGGCGGGTCGTTCGGTGCCGCCCTCGCCGACCGTGCTGCTCGCGCCGCAGCAGTCGCTGGTGCAGCGGGCGGCCTGCTCGGCGAGTTCCGAGAGCCGCCTCGCCGGAGCGGCCGACTCCGGTGATTCCGTGCCCAGAAGGCCGAACTGTTCGGTTTCCGGCATGATGCACTCCTCCTCTGCCGGTCGCCTTCCCACCCACCTGCGGCGAAAACGACTCCGGCTGCCCTTGGCGACTTCCACGTCCCTCCCCGGCCTCCGCCCGCGCGGCACCGACCGCCCCCTCACCCGTTTCCCGTCCCCGCGTTAGGTTCGTCGCATGACGCAGACGGACGAATTCGGTGAGGAGCTTGCGGATTTCGTGCGCCGCATCGCGGAACTCAAGGCGGCCCGTTCGGTACCGACGGGCGAACTGCACACCGTGCTGGACGCGGCGATCTTCGAACTCGACCATGTGGCCGACCAGTTGTGGCCGTGGTACGAGCGGCTGACCACCTCCGGCCCGTCCGGCGGGACCTCTTCGGCGGCCAGGGAACAGCAGTTGCTGAAGGCGGTCTTCCAATGTCTGCCGCTGCCCCTCGTGTTGATGGACCGCGAGACCGTGGTGCGACGGCTCAACCAGTCGGCGACCGCGTTCACCGGCGTACGCGCCGGGTACGCGACGGGGCGCCCGCTCACCGGGTTCCTGGCGCACGCCGACCGGATAGCGTTCCGGGGCCAGGCGGCGGCCGTGGCGCGCGGGGACGGCGACCGCGGTCTGACCGTCCATCTCCAGCAGCGCCCCTCGGTACCCGTGCGCGCCACGCTGACCGCCCTGCGCCCGAGCAGCGAGCCCCGCAACACCGTGCTGGTGGTCCTGCAGCCGGCCGGTGACCGTATGCCGTCCGTCGAACACAGCACGCGCCCCCTGCCCGACCTCACCGAGGCGACCCGCCACGCGGCCCTGATGGACCTGCTGGACGCCATGACCACGGCACTGCTCACAGCGCCCGCCGCCGAGGCCCTGGACCGTGCGGCCCAGGTCCTCCACGACCGTTTCGCGGACTGGGTGATCGTCGACACCACGGCCCCGCACCTCACCCGGAGGTTCGCCCTCGCCCCCTCGGACCAGGACGCGACATCCGTGGCGAACCAGAACCCCGAGACCTGCCCGCTGGTCCTGGACACCGCCCGAACCGCCTCACCGGCCCTGCAGATCCGCCCCGCCGACCCCAGCGCCTTCGGCCAGGACGACTCGGGCGCCCCCGTCCTCGTCAAGGCCGACGTGACGTCCCTGCTGTCCGTCCCCCTGACCACGCGAGACGGCAAGGTGACCGGCGTACTGACCCTCTTCCGCACCGGCCCCCGCCTGGCCTTCTCCATGGCAGAGGCAAAGGCGATGGACACGATGTCCCGCCATATCGCCCTGGCAATGAAACGAGGCCCTGGCAGGAGCGCCCCTTAAGGGGCGCGAGGAACTGCGCGACGAGCCACAACGAACCGTCAGCCCGCAACGCACCCGCACCCCCCTCCCCTACGCGGCGGCGTCACTCATCACCTGCTCCCGCAACCGCTCACAACACCGACTGATCAACCGGGACACATGCATCTGCGAGATCCCCATCCGCTCGGCGATCCGGCTCTGCGTCATGTCCCCGAAGAACCGCATGTACAGAATCGCCCGCTCCCGCTCCGGCAGCGCGGCCAGCCGAGGCTTGACGGCCTCACGGTCCACGACCGTGTCCAGCGCCGGATCGGGGGCGCCCAGCGCGTCGCTGAGCGAGTAGCCGTCCTCGCTCCCCGGCATCTCGGCGTCCAGCGACAACGCGGTGAAACTCTCCAGCGCCTCCAGCCCGACCCGGACGTCCTCCTCGCTCATCCCGGCGTGCCGGGCGATCTCCGTGACGGTGGGCCTGCGCCCGGAGATGGTCTGTGACAGGTCCTGGCTGGCGAACCGGACGCGGTTGCGCAGGTCCTGGACGCGGCGCGGCACATGCAGGGTCCACATGTGGTCGCGGAAGTGCCGCTTGATCTCGCCGGTCACGGTGGGCACGGCGTAACTCTCGAACGCGTTGCCGCGCGCCGGGTCGTAGCGGTCGACGGCCTTGACGAGGCCGAGCGCGGCGACCTGGCGCAGATCCTCGTAGCTCTCGCCGCGGCTGCGGAACCGTCCCGCGAGCCGTTCGGCCATGGGCAGCCACGCCTCGACGATCTCGTCACGGAGGGTGTCCCGCTGCGGGCCGTCGGGAAGGGCGGCCAGTTCTCGGAACGCCTCCGCGGTGTCGGGGGCGTCGTCGTGGGGGTGGTGCTTCGCGCTTGCCTGTGTACGCATGGTGCGTCGCAACTCCCTGGCTGATGCTGTGGGTTGGACAGTCACCGTGGGAGCGCGGACCTGCACGCGGATGTGTGCGCGACGGGGCACACCCGTGGCGGTCTACCGGCCGCTCCCACGGACGTGCCTCCTGTCCGAAGCACTGCGGTTCACCTGCCCGTGACCGTCTCCGGCAAACACCCCAGGTTTCCCATGGCCGCCGCGGGTGACTCGGACGGAGATCGCCATCGCGGGCGCCCGCTCGGAGCGCCGCCCGTCCGCACCCCGTCCGGCATCCGGGAGGTCCGGTATGAGCACCAAGGTCGCCGATCACATCCTGCGGAGGCTGCGGGAATGGGGGGTGGAGGAGGTCTTCGGGTATCCCGGTGACGGCATCAACGGCCTGCTCGCCGCCTGGGGCCAGGCCGAGGACCGGCCGAGGTTCATCCAGTCGCGGCACGAGGAGATGTCCGCGTTCCAGGCGGTCGGTTACGCCAAGTTCTCCGGCCGGCTCGGAGTGTGCGCGGCGACCTCGGGGCCGGGCGCGATCCATCTGCTGAACGGGCTGTACGACGCCAAGCTGGACCATGTGCCGGTGCTGGCGATCGTCGGCCAGACCCACCGCAGCGCGATGGGCGGCTCGTACCAGCAGGAGGTGGATCTGCACACCCTGTTCAAGGACGTGGCCTCGGACTTCGTCGAGACGGTGACCGTGCCGGAGCAGCTCCCGAACGTCCTGGACCGGGCCATCCGCACGGCGTACGCCCGGCGCGCGCCGACCGCCGTCATCGTCCCCGGCGACGTACAGGAGCTGGACTACGCGGCGCCGACGCACGAGTTCAAGATGGTCCCCTCCAGCCTGGACCGCAGCGGCTGGACGGCGATCCCGTCGGCCGAGTCCGTCGAGCGGGCCGCGGAGATCCTGAACGCCGGGGACAAGGTCGCGATCCTGGTCGGCCAGGGTGCCGCGGGGGCCCGTGCCGAGGTCGAGCGGATCGCGGAGGTGCTGGGCGCGGGCGTCGCCAAGGCTCTGCTCGGCAAGGACGCGCTGAGCGACGAGCTGCCGTATGTCACCGGGTCGATCGGGCTGCTGGGCACGCGTCCCTCGTACGAGCTGATGCGGGACTGCGACACGCTGCTGACGATCGGCTCGTCGTTCCCGTACTCGCAGTTCCTGCCGGAGTTCGGCAAGGCACGGGCGGTGCAGATCGACATCGATCCGCACATGGTCGGGATGCGCTACCCGTACGACGTGAATCTGGTCGGGGACGCGCGGGCGACGCTGGAGCGGCTGATCCCGCTGATCGACGCCGCGCGGGGGCGTGAGTGGTACGACACGGTGTGCGACAACGTGGCCCGCTGGCGTGAGGTGATGGCGCGGCGCGCGGAGCTGTCGGCCGATCCGATCAACCCGGAGTACGTGGCCCATGTACTCGATCCTCCCCCACTGCCTGAAGGGCGTGGGAGGTGCCCCCAGCTGCCGGAGAACGCGATCATCTCCTCGGACTCGGGTTCGGCGGCGAACTGGTACGCCCGGCATCTGACCATGCGGGGCACGATGCGGTCGTCGTTGTCGGGGACGCTGGCGACGATGGGGTGCGGGGTGCCGTACGCGATCGGCGCGAAGTTCGCCCATCCGGACCGTCCGGCGATCGCGCTGGTCGGGGACGGGGCGATGCAGATGAACGGGCTGGCGGAGCTGATCACGGCCGCGAAGTACCGGCACCGCTGGGAGGACCCGCGGCTGGTGGTGGGTGTGTGGAACAACCACGATCTGAACCAGGTGACCTGGGAGCTGCGGGCGATGGGCGGCGAGCCGTCGTTCCTGCCCTCGCAGGAGCTGCCGGACGTCCAGTACGCCGCCTTCGCCCGCTCGCTGGGCCTGACCGGCGTACGGGTGGAGAAGCCGGAGGACGTCGAGGCGGGCTGGCGCGCGGGGCTTGAGGCCGACGGCCCGGCGGTCGTGGAGTTCCTGACGGACCCGGCGGTGCCGCCGATCCCGCCGCACGCCACCTGGGAGCAGATGGAGGCCACGGCCGCGTCGATCCTCAAGGGTGACGCCGACCGGGGCGCGATGGTCAAGCAGGGCTTCAAGGCGAAGGTCCAGGAGTTCCTTCCGGGCCACAGGGAGCACAAGCGGTAGGCGGGGGACGTCGAACAGGTCGGCGGCGAGGCCGCGGTGGTCGCGTTCGGGGCCATGAGGGCTAGGGCGTGGGCGGCACGCAGGTGCCGGTCGCCGCGGCGCGCAGGAGCGGCTTGGTCAGGAGGGCCATCTCCGACGGCGTTCGCGGGCATCCGCGCCGCAGCCAGTCCGTGGCCACACCGATGAGCGCGCCCGCGACGAACGCCGCCGGCACGTCGTGCGGGGTGTCGGACGGGGCCGCCGGGTCCGACGCCGTGGACTCGTCCGTCGCGGCGAGCTCTCCCAAGGAGTGGGCGGCGGCCGTGGTGCGCAGGCGCACGTGTTCGATGACGCGTGCGCTGCCCGTCGGCCCCAGCAGACCGCGGTAGAGGCCCGCATGCTCGGCGAAGTGCGCGAAGAAGGCCGTCAGTTGCGGGTCCGGGGCCTCCGTGGAATCAGCCGGGTCCACATGGGCGGGGTCGAGGGCGAGGACGAATCCGATCAGGTCGTCGATCATCGACGTGCAGGCGGCCTCGGCCAGTTCGTGCACGTCCCGGTAGTGGTCGTAGAACGTCGAGCGGCTCACCTCGGCCCGCTCGACGATGTCGGCGACGCTGATCCGGGGCAGGTCCCGCTCCTCGACGAGATCGATCAGGGCGCGCCGCAGCGTGGCTCGGGTGCGCCGTACCCGTCGATCACCCGACGGGGCGCTGCCGCTCTTGGTCATGGACATCCTCACCTTGTCTTCTCACCACATACAGGTTTATCTACAGATGCAGTTTTCCAATCAGCTGCCGGAAATCCTACATCTGTAGGTTATGGTGCTCGTGGATGCCGCCGCAGGTGATCGACGGCGGTATGACCACCGCGACTGATCCGCGCCGCGTTCGCGCCCGTTTTCCCTGCCGAGAAGATCCTGAGAGGACCTGATCGTGGCTTCACCCCCCTCCTCCACCTTCAGCGACATCACCCTGACCGTGAACGGTCGGAAGCACTCGCTGTCCGTCGACCACCGCACCACGCTGCTCGACGCCCTGCGCGAGCGTCTTGATCTCACCGGTACCAAGAAGGGCTGCGACCAGGGCCAGTGCGGCGCCTGCACGGTGCTGATGGACGGCCGCCGGGCGGTGTCCTGCCTGCAGTTGGCGGTGGCCGCCGAGGGCCGGGACATCACCACCGTCGAAGGCCTGGCCGACGGGGAGCGGCTGCATCCGGTGCAGCAGGCGTTCCTCGACCTGGACGGATTCCAGTGCGGCTACTGCACACCGGGGCAGATCTGTTCGGCCGTCGCGGTGATCGAGGAGCATGCGGCGGGCTGGCCGAGTGCCGCCACCGCCGACGTCCGCCCGGAAGCGGGATCGCCGACGCTGACCGCGGAGGAGATCCGGGAGCGCATGAGCGGCAACCTGTGCCGTTGCGGCGCCTACGTCCAGATCGCGCAGGCCGTCGAGCGGGCCGCGCGGGTGCGGACGGAACCGGCCCGGAAGGAGGCCGTGGCATGAGGGAGTTCGGTTACGAGCGCGCCTTCGACGTCCCGGGCGCCCTGGGGCTGATGGAGGCCGCCCCCGAGGCACGCTTCCTCGCGGGCGGCACCAACCTGATCGATCTGATGAAGACCGGTGTGGAGCGGCCCGCACGGCTGGTCGACATCCGCGAACTCTCCCTCGACCGGATCGAGTCGACGGACGAGGGGGGTCTGCGTATCGGTGCCACCGTCACCAACAGCGATCTGGCCGCCCACCCGGAAGTGCGGCGCCGCTACCCGGCGCTGTCACAGGCCGTCCTGGCCGGTGCGTCGGGGCAGTTGCGCAACATGGCCACCGTCGGCGGGAATCTGCTGCAGCGCACCCGCTGCGGCTACTTCGCCGATGTGACCCGGCCGTGCAACAAGCGCCTGCCCGGCAGCGGTTGCCCCGCGATCGAGGGCGAGCACCACAACCACGCGATCCTCGGCGCCTCCGAGCACTGTGTGGCCACGCACCCCTCCGACATGGCGGTCGCGCTCCTCGCCTTCGACGCCGTGGTGTCGTACGAGAGCGCCGACGGGCCCGGGGAGATGCCGCTCGCGGCGCTCCATCTTCCCGTGTGGGACACCCCGCACCTGGAGACCTCGCTGCCGCCCGGTGCCCTGATCACCGGCGTCACCCTGCCGCCCGCCCCGGTCGCCGCCAGCTCCCGTTACCGCAAGGTCCGCGAGCGCGCCTCCTACGCCTTCGCGATCGGCTCCCTCGCCGCCGCCCTCGACGTCCGGGACGGCGTCGTACAGGACGCCCGTCTCGCCTTCGGAGCGGTCGCCTCCCGGCCGTGGCGCGCGCGGAAGGCCGAGCGGGCGCTGGTCGGAGGTCCGGTGACCCCCGAGGCGTTCGCCGCCGCCGCGGACGCCGAACTGGCCAACGCCAGACCGCTGCCCCACAACACGTACAAGGTGCCGCTCATACGCAACCTCGTCGTGGCCGTGCTGACCGAACTCGCCCGCGAGACCGAGGAGTCCGACCGATGACCACGACCGTTCAGGGCTCCGTAGGCACGGCGCGCAGCCGTATCGAGGGCCGCGACAAGGTCACCGGAGCGGCCCGTTACTCGGCGGAGATCCCCCTCGCCGGGCTCGCCCACGGCCGGCTGGTGCTGTCCACCGTCGCCCGCGGCCGAATCCGCTCGATGGAGAGGGCTTACGTCCAGGGCATGCCGGGCGTGCTGGCTGTCCTGAACCACGAGAACGCCCCGCGTGTCACCACCGGTTACACCGGTTTTCTGGGTACCCCGGCCGATCCTTCCGCGGCTGTCTTCCAGGACGACCTGGTGAGACACATGGGCGCGCCGGTGGCGCTGGTTGTCGCCGAGTCGCCGGAGCAGGCCCAGGAGGCCGCCGAAGCGCTGGTGGTGCACTACGCCGAGGAGCCGCACGACACGGTGTTCTCCGCGAATCGCCCGGACGCGGAGCCGATGGACGACGTGAGTGGGCCGGCGGTGACGGAGAAGGGCGACCTGGAGGCGGAACTCGCCGCGTCCGCCGTGGTCGTGGACGCCGAGTACACCACGCCGGAGAACCACCACAACCCGATGGAGCCCCACGCGACGACGGCCTTCTGGGACGGCGACCGGCTGGAACTGATCGACTCCAGCCAGGGCACCGGAGTGGTCCACGGCGAACTGGCGCAGATGTTCTCGCTCGAACCGGGCTCGGTGCGCGTACGGTCCGAGCACGTCGGCGGCGCCTTCGGCAGCAAGTTGCTCCGCCCGCACCAAGTGGCCGCGGTGATGGCCGCGACCGTGCTTCGGCGCCCGGTCCGCGTCGTCCTGTCCCGCCCTCAGATGTTCTCGATCGCCGGCTACCGCAGCCCCACCGCACAGCGGATCAGGCTCGGCGCCGACCCGGACGGGCGGCTGCGCGCACTGCGGCACGAATCCCTGAACCAGACCTCGACCGTGCACAACTACGTCGAGGCCAGTGCCGGGATGTCCCGGGTGTCGTACGACGCCGCCGCCCACCACACGGTCCAGCGGGTGGTACGGCTCGATGTGCCGACGCCCGCCTGGATGCGTGCGCCGGGTGAGGCGCCGGGGTCGTTCGCGCTGGAGTCGGCGATCGACGAACTCGCCGAGAAGTGCGGTGTCGACCCGATCGAGCTGCGGGTGCGCAACGAACCCGAGCGCGGCCCGGTGTCCGGGCTGCCCTACGGCAGCCGCAGACTACTCGACTGCTTCCACGAGGGCGCCCGCCGGTTCGGCTGGGCGGAGCGCGACCCACGACCCGGTGTGCGCCGCGACGGCCGCTGGCTGCTCGGCACCGGGACGGCGGCGGCCTCCTTCCACGCGATGGCCATGCCGGCCACGGCGGCCGTGACGGCCGAGGCCGACGGCACCTTCACGGTGGGGATCAACGCGGCGGACGTCGGCACCGGGGCACGAACCGCGCTCACCCTCATCGCCGCCGACGCGCTTGAGGTGGCTCCGGAGCGGGTCCGGGTACGGATCGGGGACAGCGACCTCGGGCCGGCGTGGCAGGCCGGCGGGTCGATGGGCACCCGCTCATGGGCCTGGGCGATCAAGGACGCGGTCACCGAGTTGCGCAGGCAGCTCCAGCTGACCACCGGCATCCCGCCGGAGGGCATCACCGCGCGCTCCGACACCTCCGGGTCGGTCTTCGGTCTGACGCCGATGGAACGGCGTGCCTACGGGGCCCAGTTCGCGGAGGTCGCCGTGGACGTCGCCACCGGCGAGGTGCGGGTGCGGCGGATGCTGGGCATCTACGCGGCGGGCCGGATCATCAACCCGCTCACCGCCCGCAGCCAGTTCACCGGCGGCATGGTCTGGGGCATCTCGATGGCCCTGCACGAGGAGGCGATCAGGGACCACACCACCGGCGGCCTCGTCGGTGCCGACCTCGCGGGCTACCACGTCGCCGCGCACGCCGACGTCCCCGCCATCGAGGCGGACTGGGTGGACGACCCCGACCCGGACGACCCGATCGGCATCAAGGGCATCGGCGAGATCGGCATCGTGGGCGTCGCGGCGGCCGTCGCCAACGCGGTCTGGCACGCCACCGGCGTACGCCACCGCCATCTGCCCATCCGGCCCGACCGCGTCCTGATGGCAGGCGACGATGCTTGATCTCGCCGCCGAGTGGGGCCGCTGGACCGAGCAGGGCCGGGACTTCGCCGTCGCCACCGTCGTGCGGGTCGGCGGCAGCGCCCCGCGCCCTCCCGGCGCGGCCCTAGCCGTCTCCGACGACGGTACGGCCATCGGCTCGGTCTCCGGCGGCTGTGTCGAGGGCGCGGTGTACGACCTGTGCGTCCAGGCCCTCAGGGATGACATCACCGTGCTCGAAGAGTTCGGGTACAGCGACGACGACGCCTTCGCGGTCGGCCTGACCTGCGGCGGCACCATCGAGGTCCTCGTCACTCCGGTACGCGCCCACACAGCGGCCGGCAGGACGCTCGCCTCGGCGCTGTCGTACGTGGCACGCGACGAGGCGGTGGCACTCGCCCGCGTGCTCCGGGGGCCGGACGATCTGCTCGGCGGACTCCTCCTCGTACGCACCGACGGCTCGTACGAAGGCGGCCTCGGCGGCCACCCGGATCTGGACCGGACGGCCGCGGCCGAGACCCGGGCGATGCTGGCGGCGGGGCGCACCGGCACGGTCGACCTGCCGGCGGGCGGGGCGCCACGGGAGTCGGCCCCCGGGGAGTCGGGGGGACGATCACACCGCCCGGAGGGCCTCACCCTGTTCGTCGAGACACGCGTACCCCGGCCCCGGATGATCGTCTTCGGGGCGATCGACTTCGCGGCGGCGCTCGTACGGACCGGCAGGTTCCTCGGCTACCACGTGACCGTGTGCGACGCCCGCCCCACCTTCGCCACCCGGGCCCGCTTCCCCGACGCCGACGACATCGTCGTCGACTGGCCGCACCGGTATCTACGGCGGACGACGACCGACGAACGCACCGTTCTGTGTGTCCTCACCCACGACGCCAAGTTCGACATCCCCCTCCTGAAGGCGGCCCTGCCGCTGCCGGTCGCCTATATCGGCGCGATGGGCTCCCGTCGCACCCACGCCGACCGCGACCGGCGGCTGCGCGAGGCCGGTGTCAGTGAGCGGGAGCTGGCCCGCCTGCGCTCCCCGATCGGCCTCGACCTCGGCGCCCGCACACCGGAGGAGACCGCCGTCTCCATCGCGGCGGAGATCATCGCCGCTCGCCGGGGCGGGACGGGTGCGCCCCTCACCGGCTCACGAACCCCGATCCACCGCGACGACGCCAAGCCGCACACGGGGGCCCTCGCTCACGCCGGGGCCCTCGCTTGAGAGACCGGGTGCGCGCCCCTGCGCCACCAAGGCCCCGGCACGGCGGGGAGTGTCACGCGGGACCTGACCCTGCAGGCCGACGGCCGCGCCTCGGCCTCCCCGCCGACCCCCGCCCCTCCGCCCGCCGCCTTCCCCGCGCGACCGCGAGTTCGGTGGGCACGCGAGAAACGGACCCTCGGGTCCACCCACTCCTCTTTCCTTCTTGGGAGACATGACCCGTGGCAGTGACGCACGCGGCGAGACGCACACCCACAGGGCGGAGCCTGGCCATCCTCGGCCTGGCGGCGCTCGCCTTCTCTCTGGCCCAGACCTCCGTCGCGCCCGCGCTCGGTGCCATGGCCTCCTCCCTGCGCACCAACGCACCGAACATGACCTGGGCGCTGACCGGTTATCTGGTGGCCGCGGCCGTGCTGACGCCGGTGTTCGGGCGGCTCGGCGACATGTTCGGCAAGCGGCGCATGCTGGTGATCTCGCTCGTGCTGTTCGCTCTCGGCGGTGCGTTGGCCGCGCTGGGCGACAGCCTGGGCGTGGTGGTGGCCGGGCGGGTGGTGATGGGCGCGGGCGGCGGCATCTTCCCGCTCTGCTTCGGCATCGTCCGCGACGAGTTCCCCCAGGAACGGCGGCCCGGGGCGGTGGGGATCATCTCCGCGCTGGCCGGGATCGGCGGCGGGCTGGGGCTGCTGCTGGGCGGCCTGCTCGTGGACCACGCCTCGTACCGCTGGATCTTCTGGTCCGGCACCATGATGGCGGTCGTCGCGGCCGTCGCGGCGCGGTTCCTGCTGCCGGAGTCGCCGGTACGCACCCCCGGCAGGGTCGACTTCGCCGGAACCGTCCTGCTGGGAGCGGGCATCACCGCCCCGCTCATCGCCATCAGCCAGGCCGCGTCCTGGGGCTGGACCAGCGGCCCCACCCTGGGCCTGATCACCGTCGGCCCGGTCGTCCTCGTGGTCTTCGTCCTGGTCGAGCGGCGCACCGCCGAGCCACTGGTCGACATGACGGTACTGACACACCGGCCGGTGCTGATGACCAACGTCGCCACACTGCTGATCGGCTTCGGTATGTTCGGCGTCTTCCTCCTCGTGCCCCAACTCGTTCAGACGCCCACCGCGAGCGGGTACGGCTTCGGCGGCGACGCCACCCGGGCCGGGCTGCTGATGCTGCCCGGGTGCCTGATGATGCTGGTCACCAGTCCGCTCTCCGGTGTGCTGACCGCACGTTTCAACGGCAAGGTGCCGCTGGCGCTGGGCGGTGTCGTCACCGCGATCGGCATGGCCCTGCTCGCCGCCGGACATGGCTCCCAGGGGGCCGTCCTGGTCTTCACCATGGTCGTCTTCACCGGCATCGGCCTGGCCTTCGCCGCCATGCCGAACCTGATCGTGGACGCCGTGGAGGCGGGCAAGACCGGTGAGGCGACCGGGGTCAACGCCCTCATCCGGTCGGTGGGTTCCTCGCTCGGCAGCCAGATGATCGCCGGCATCCTCGCCAACAGCGTCACCGCACACCATCCACTGCCCACCGAGCATGCCTACACCGTGTCCTTCCTCGTCGGCGGCGCCGGCGCTCTGATCGCCGCGGTCGTCACCCTGTTCATCCCCCGCCCGCGCCATCACGCCCGAGTGCCTGCCCCGGACCAGGCCGGTGCCGCCGCCCCGCTCACCGAACCCGCCCTCACCGACTACGGCAGCCGGCGCACTTGACCCCCTGCACGGCCGGAGGCTGTCCCAGGGCTCACACCCCGGGACAGCCGGCTCACCGTCGACGGCTTCGACGGCGGCTGCGGCTGCGGTCGCGCGCGTCCCACGGCGGGCTGCGGCTGCGGTCGCGCGCGTACCACGGCGGGCTGCGGCTGCGACTGCGACTGCGACTGCGACTGCGACTGCGACGATCATGGTGACGCCGGTTCCGTAGCGAGCGGCGGTTCGACATCCACCATGGCGTCAGTCCGCCGCCTGTACCGGGCTCGCTGTCACCCTCCGCAGCAGGGGCCTGCTGCTGGCGATCGCGGCGAACATGGCCAGCGCGCCGACGACCACGCAGATCACCAGTCGCAGGGCGCCGTAGGTGTTGATCGCGGTGCCTGCCGCCTCGTTGAGCTGCATGGCGCCGAAGACACCCATCCCGGTGGTGCCGCCGGCCAGGACGGCCAGCGGGATGACGGTCTCGCGGCTCCGAGCCCGGTCCAGCACCTCCAGCGGAGTACCGGACAGCCGCAGCAGGCTGTACACCCGGCGCCGGTCCAGGACGTTCGCGGCGGCGGTGAGCCCGGCGGAGGCCGCCGCGACGAGGAAGCTCAGCACCAGGGTGGCGGTGCTGACGGCGGCGACGCGGGCGATGGCCGTGTCGTCGGACGCGGTCACGTACTCCCGCGTCAGCGGGTACCTGCCCGATCCGAGGGGCGTCAGCGCGGTGACGGCGGTGTCGATGCGCTCCTGCCCGCCCGAGACATGGGCGATCACCCCGGGCACACCGCCCAGCAGGCTCTCGTAGTCGTCCTCACTCGTGACGTCCACGGTCGCCGTGACGCCCGCCCGGCGCAGCGCCGTTCGGGCCTCGGAGGCGGCGTGCCGGGCGTCGGCGGCGTTCGCGGTGATCACCGCCACCTGGCCGTGGTGGCTCGGGCCGTCGGAACCCAGCGTGCTGACCGAGAAGAACCCGGCCACGAACCCGGCGAGCACCAGGCCGCTGACGGTGCGCCAGACCGCGCGGGGGTCGTCGCTGAGCCGACGCGCCGCCAGCAGCGTGGCCGGACACTTGGCGCGGCGGCCCACGATCCGGCCCAGCCGGTCCACCACCCACGGGCCGAACAGCCAGAACGCGCCGTAGAACAGCGCCAGCAGAGCGAGCAGCTGCCGGGTCTTGAGCTGCCCGCTGTCGCCCGTGGTCATCCAGATGTAGAGCAGGACGCCGACGAACAGCACCAGGCGGATCGCACGGGTGCGGCGCGGATCGGCCTGCTGGGCCACGCCCAGGGGGGAGGTGGCGACCTGACGCAGCATCGTCACCGCGCTGATGGTGATGAGGGTCGTGACCGCGGCCACGACCGCTGCCAGCCAGGGCAGTCCGACCCACAACTGGGCGGTGTACCAGCCGCCGACGCCGTACGGGAGCTGGGCGAGGACGGGCAGCAGCGCCGTGTAGGCGAGCGCGCCCGCCAGGGCACCGGCGGCGCCGACCCCCGCCGCCTCGACGGCGGTCATGGCGAGGATCTGCCGCGGTGTCGCCCCGGCCAGCCGCAGTGCGGCGAGTCGCTGCTCGCGCCGGGCCGCGCCGAGCCGCCCGGCGGCCGAGGCCAGCACGACGACCGGCATGACGAGCAGCACCACGCCCAGCAGCACGGTCCCCTGGTCGATTCCGGTGAACATGCTCGCCTTGGTGCCGGAGAATCCGGAGACGGTCGCGCGGCGGGTCAGTCCCTCGTCGTAGTAGTTCTGCTCCCCGGCGGTCTTGGCGACGGCCGGGTCGCCGGGCGCCCGTCCGACCACCGCGACCAGTTCGTCGGGCGAGGCGAGACCGGCGGCGCCGATCGTGCCGTAGGACGTCGTCTTCGGGAAGCGGTCGGCGAGTTGGCCGGCGGGGAGCTCGTGCAGCAGCTCGGCCAGGGCGGGAGAGACATACACCTGGCCCCGCTGCGGGAAGTCGCGTAGGCCGGGTGGGGCGGGGGTCGCCTCGCGGCCGGGGAGTTGGGCCAGGTTCACGACGGTGACGGGTTCCTGGCGGACGTAGGTCGTGGTCGTGGCCTGAACGGCCGTGGCTTCCTCGGCGGGTACGGCGTCGGGGGTGCGCCATGTGGTGTGGTCGGCGCGGGCGCCCGAACCGAGGGCGGCGGCGATCATCAGCAGCATGAGGAAGGAGCCGACGGCTGCGGCGCCGGCCGCGAGCAGCTGTGACTGAAGGCCGCGGCGGCCGGAGGACCTGGCGAGGTGCCAGGTCAGGGGCAGGACAGGGGAACGCATGGAAGGTGCTCCTGCTGGATCGGGCGACGGTGGACTCTGGATCAGGCGACGGTGAACTGGCTGTGGCCGCTGACGCGGCCGTCGCGGACCTGGAGTATCCGTCCGCAGTGGGCGGCGACGTCCGGGTCGTGGGTGACCATGACCAGGGCGGCACCGGTCTCCCGGGTGGCGAAGGTCAGCAGCTGGACCACCTCCGTGCTGGTGCGCTGGTCCAGTGCGCCTGTGGGCTCGTCGGCGAAGACCACGTCCGGCTCGACGGCCAGGGCGCGGGCGATGGCGACGCGCTGGGCCTGGCCGCCGGAGAGCTGGCCGGGCCGACGGTGCTCCAGGCCCTCCAGGCCGAGCGGGGCGAACCAGCGGCGGGCGCGGGCGACGGCCTCGCCGCGCGGTATGCCCTCCAGCATCAGCGGCAGCGCGGCGTTCTCCTCGGCGGGCAGCTCCGGCAGGAGCTGGCCGAACTGGAACACGAACCCGAACCGCTTGCGGCGCAACGCACTGAGCCGGTTCTCGCCCAGGTTGTCGATGCGCTCGCCGCGCAACAGCACCTGCCCGTCGTCGGGGCGGAAGATGCCGGCCAGGGTGTGCAGCAGGGTCGACTTGCCGGAGCCCGAAGGTCCCATGATCGCCAGCGACTCACGCTCGTGGACCTCCACGTCCACACCGGTCAGGGCGGTGGTGGGGCCGTACTTCTTGACGAGGCCGCAGCCGGCCAGAACGGTCGTGGTGCCGCGCTGCATCGTGTGCTCCTTCTGATGTCCGTGGTGGGGATGCGGCTCCACTTTCGCCCGCGCTCCCGGGCGCCCACCTCGGCCGAACGGTCAGGATCACGGGCCGTGCGTGCCGGCCACCTCCACCATTCGGCCGATCCGCCGCCGAGGGACCGACCGACGGTGATCGGCGGGAAGACCGTGTCGGCCCGCGGCTGTGCCCGGGGCCTCGCCATCGGTGCCCTGGTCACAGGTGCCCTGGTCACAGGTGCCCTGGTCGGCGCCGTCCTCCACGCGGGCTCCGAAGGAACGAGCGTCCTGCCGGCGATGAGTCCCCTGTGGCAGACCCCGGCCCCGGTGCTCGTCGGACTGGCCGCCGTACTGTGGCCGGCGCCGTCGGGCGGTGGGCAGCCCGCGCTCCAGGCGCCACCAGGACATCGCCTCCGCGCCGTGCCGCCTACGTGGTCGGCGGGTTCGGGTGGCGGACGAACGCCGACTCGCCCAGGCCGGTCGCGGCCGCGGCGGCGTTGAGGGCCCGGGGCCGCGTCACGGAGTCCCAGCGACCGGTGCTTCGGCGGTGGTCGACGGCCCGCACCGAGGCGACGACCTCGGCGGCGGTGAAGGCGCAGTGCCCCGGCCGGGCGACGAATGCCTGGCGCAGCAGCGATCCGTCGCCCGCGGCGCGAATCCGCCGGGCGAAGGTGAACTCCTGCTCCACCGGGACCAGGGGGTCGGCGGTGGTGTGCACGGTCAGCGTCGGCACGGCCAGCCCCTGGCCCGCTGTCGAAGTCGCCCTGAGCCGTGCCCGGGCACCGAGGTCGGCGTGCGTCTCCGGGGCGTCGGCGAGGGCTGCCAGGTCGGCCCGGAGGTCGAGTCCGGCCCTGGTGTACAGCGACCGGACGACGCCGGCGTGCCGGGAACGGCTCAGCAGGGCCGGGTAGTCGGTTCCGGCGGTGGTGGAGGGGTTGCCCCCGACCGCCGACTCGATGCTGTAACGGCCGTACCACAGAAGGAATTCGGCCACCCGTCGCACGCCCAGGTACTGCTGTTCCTGTCGGGCCTGTACGTCGCCGGGCGCGGGCGGGGCGCTGCCCTCGACCCAGTCGGTCTCGTCCAGCAGCGCCGCCACGAGCGCGATCCGGGCTCGTCCCTCGGGGGTCGCCTGCGCGGCGGTCACCGCGTCGAGCAGCCGCCGCCCGGCGGCCTCGGCCTCGGCGAGGTTCGCGTAACCGGCGAGCTCGACGGGCTCGCCGGGGAGCAGCAGCTCGGCGATCGCGACTTCGGCCCGCAACTGCTGGTCCAACGTGTCCACGGCCCCCGCGGTGATTCCGCACAGGGACAGTGCCGCGTCGATGCGCCCGCCGCCGTCCCGGGCCATGCGGGCGGCGACCAGGCCGCCCATGGACTGGCCCATGGCGATCGTGGCGTCGGGACGGCGCACCGCCCTCGTGAACGCGTCCAGCGTGGCGAACTGGTCCCGTTCGGCGCTGTTCAGCGCCCACCAGGACCCGTTGGGGTCGTAGGAGGAGCCGGCGAGCGCGTAGCCGGCGTCGAGCAGTGCGGTGCGGGCCTGCTCCGAGGGAGCCAGCTGGGGCTGGAGCGGGCCGAACCCATGGCTGAACAGCAGGAGTTCACCGTTCCAGTCGGCGGGGACGTCGGCGATCCAGACGGCTCCGTCGGCCAGGGTTCCGGTCAGGTGCAGGGGTGGGGCGTCGGTTTCGGGTACGGCGGCCTGGGCGGGGACCATGGTGAGTGCCGTCCACGCGAGGAGCGGCACCGCGATGAGGGTTCGGAGCGTCTTGCGGAACGTGGCGTGTGCCATACGGACCTCCAGTCGATGGGTCTGTCGCGATGGGCCCGGCCCCACCCGTCGGGCCGGAGACGCCCGCCCCCACACGTCGGGCCGGAGGCGCCCAGCCCCACCCGTCGGGCCGGACGGCCGCCCGGCCCGCTTCCGCCTCGTCGAAGTGTTCGAACCACGGGACGAGCAGCTCTGGTCGCTGACGACCGGAGCCCCGATGGCCCGGGCGAAGCGGGGAGAGAGGGGCCCGGGAGAGCGGGCCGGAACCGTCAAGGGCAGTCGACACTCGTCCGGGCGATCAGCCGGTCCATGTCCCCGAGGTCGAGTCGGCCTCCGCTCATCGCCACGAGCCTCGTCAGTGGCGGTGACTCCACCATGCGGAGGATCTCCCGGTCGTGCGCCATGGCCGAGCCCTCCTGCGTCCGGAAGGCCCGCCTCAGGAAGGGGCCGCCCACCGGATGGGCCAGCCACTCGCCGACGGAGGAGTCCGGGGAGAGCCGCTGGACGCCGGGCGGGGCGTCCACCGACATGGTGGCGCTGAGCCGGATGTCGCGGGAGGAGGAGCCGACCGCGATGTCGAAGTCACCGGGCTCCAGTACCCGGCGGCGCCGCGCGGCGCTGTAGAACGACAGGTCCCGCGCCCGGAGTTCGAAGGTGACGGGCACGCTTGTGCCGGGTGCGAGGTCGACCTTGGCGAAGGCCTTGAGTTCCTGTCGGGGACGGTCCACCGAGGCCTGTGGGTCGCCGACGTAGACCTGCACCACCTCCTTGCCTTGCCGGTCGCCCGTGTTGGTGACGGTCAACCGCAGCCGCACGACGACGTCATCGCCCTGCCCGTCGGTCTCGGCCCGCAGGTCGGAATAGCCGAAGGTCTTGTACGACAGTCCGTGCCCGAAGGGATGGGCGGCCTCCAGGTCCTTGCTGTCGTAGTAGCGGTAGCCGACGTACAGCCGCTCGCCGTAGGTGACCGTGCCCTCGGAACCGGGGAAGTTCAGATACGACGGGGTGTCCGCCAGGCGTGCGGGGATCGTCTCGGCCAACCGCCCGGAGGGGTTGACGCGGCCGAACAGGAGGTCGGCGACGGCCGCCCCGCCGCCCTGCCCGCCCAGCCAGACCTCAAGGATCGCCTTGGTGTGGTGCTGCCAGTCGCCGACCTCGACCAGTCCACCGTTGCTGAGGACGACGACGCGGGAGTTGACGGCGGCCACCGCTTCCGGCAAAGCGATCTGGCGCCGGGGCAGGCGGGCGTGGGTACGGTCGAAGCCCTCGGACTCCTCGTCCTCGGGCAGACCGAGGACGAGCAGGGCGACATCGGCGTCCGCGGCCGCGGCGACCGCGTCTTCGGCAAGCGTCGCTTCGTCCTCGCCGTCGAGGACGATGCCCGGGGCGAACCCCACCCGGACGCCCGGCCCGGCCGGCTCCCGCAGGGCGTCGAGGGCGTTGTCCTGCCGGGACGGGTTCACCCACGAGCTGCCGACGCCCTGGAACCGGGGTGTCCGTGCGAACGCGCCGATGACGGCCAGGCTCGTCGTCCCGGCCGGGTTCAGGGGCAGCAGCCCGGTCTCGTTCCTGAGCAGCACGGCGGACTCCCGGGCCACCCGCCTGGCGAGTTCGTGGTGCGGGGCGGTGTCGACCTCGACGTCCTCCGGTGCGGCCGTCCGCCGGACCAGTGCCGCCACACGCTCGACAGCCCGGTCGACCTGGGCCTCGTCCAGGTCGCCTCGGCGCACGGCCTCGACGATGCGCCGCTCGCTCTCGCCGCTCGTCCCGGGCATCTCCAGATCCAGCCCTGCGGCCACGGAGGCCACCGGGTCGTGCACCGCGCCCCAGTCCGACAGCACCACCCCGTCGAAACCCCACTGCCCCCGCTGCACCTCCGACAGCAACCAGGAGTTCTGTGCCGCGTACACGCCGTTGATCCGGTTGTAGGACGCCATCAGCGCCCAGGGACGTGCCTCGGTGACGATGTGCTCGAAGGCGGACAAGTAGATCTTCCGCAGCGTCCGCTCGTCGACCTCGGCGCTGACGCGCATCCGCTCCATCTCCTGATTGTTGGCAGCGAAGTGCTTGACGCAGGCCGCCACTCCCTGGCTCTGGATACCCCGGACGAGCGCGGCGCCGAGCCGTCCGGTGAGATGCGGGTCCTCCGACAGGTACTCGAAGTTGCGGCCGCAGTGCGGCGACCGCTTGATGTTGACTCCTGGTCCGAGCAGGACCGCGACGCCGGCCGCCCGGGCTTCCGCACCCAGCGCCTCGCCGACCGAGGCGAGCAGGTCGGGGTCCCAGGACGAGCCCAGGGCGGCTCCGGTGGGGAAGCACATGGCCGGAAGGCTCGCCCGGAAGGTGAACTGTTCGCTGTCGGACCGCGGTCTGCGCACGCCGTGGGGGCCGTCGGTGAGGACGATCGAGTCGAGGCCCGCGCGCTCGGCCGCCTTCGTGTACCAGCCTGCGGTGCCGGGCAGCAGCGCGGCCTTCTCGTGCAGGGCCAGCGATGCGAGCGTCTCGGCAGGTCGGATCTGATCTTCCACGAACGACCCCTCTGTCAGCTGTGGATGGATCAAGTAACACGTGTTATGAACACGTGTTACTCAATAGCAGGGGCTTTCCTGCCCGCGCAAGGGGTCAGCACGGACCGATCACGCCGGAAGACCACGACAACACGTGTTACGGCGAGCGCTCTACGATGTGGACAGACGCCCCGGCCCGACGAGACGACGCCCAGCCCGGACGAGACGACGCCCAGCCCGACGGGATGACGCCCCGGCCCGACGAACCGAGGACCCATGACCCGACCCGCCAAGCGCATCACGAGCAGTGACGTCGCCCGCGCCGCCGGCGTCTCGCGCACG
Organism: Streptomyces sp. NPDC002643; assembly: GCF_053592555.1. Taxonomy (NCBI): domain Bacteria; kingdom Bacillati; phylum Actinomycetota; class Actinomycetes; order Kitasatosporales; family Streptomycetaceae; genus Streptomyces; species Streptomyces sp. NPDC002643. The sequence goes on along the minus strand of NZ_JBSFVY010000037.1, from coordinate 2,784 downwards.
ACCGTCAGTTTCGTCCTCAACGACAAGCCCGGCCTGTCCATCCCCGAGGAGACCCGCCGGCGCGTCATGGACGCCGCACGGGAGCTCGACTACCGCCCCCACGCCGCCGCACGCGCGCTCCGCGTGGGCCGCAGCGACATCGCGCTGCTGGCCCTCCCCGACCTGCCCATCGGTCCGGGCATCAGCCGCTTCATCGAAGAACTCGCCGCGGCGCTCGCGGCCCACGGCCTGTCCCTGGTCACCCACCTTGAGGGAGCCCACGGACGCCCGCTGGCCGAGGTCTGCACGGCCATCGACGCGTCAGCGGTACTCGGCCTCCACCCCTTCGACACGGAGACCGCACAGGAGTTGCGCCGCGCCGGAGCCCAGGTCGTTCTGCCGACAGCGGAGCCGGCGAGCCGCACACCCACGACGGCGGTCGGCCGGCTCCAGGCCGAGTACCTCCTGCGCCGAGGACACCAGCGCCTGGGCTACGCCCTACCCGACGACCCCGCCCTCGGCGACTGGGCCGACGAGAGGCTCGACGGCGTCGCTCACACCTGCACGGCCAACCACCTCGCACCACCCGTGGCACTCACCGTCGCCCTCGATCCGGACGAAGCCGCGACGGTGGTGGACGTCTGGCGGCGGCAGCGAGTGACCGCCGTGTGCGCCTACAACGACGAAGTGGCGCTGGCCGTGCTGGCCGGGCTGCACCACCACGGCCTTCGGGCCCCTGAGGACATGGCCGTAATCGGCGCCGACGACATCCCGGCGGGCAGAGTGGCCGTTCCCCCGCTCACGACCCTCCGGTACGACCTCGCCCGCATCGGCCGTGAGCGGGCCCAGGCGGTGATCGCCGCCCTCGCGGGCGCCGAGGGGGGCGTGGATTTCACCTCGGCGGACTCACCACAACTCGTCGAACGCTCCTCCGCCTGACGCGCCGCTGCGCCCCGACGCACGCACACCGTCTTTACCCCACGGTCCGACTTCCGCCCAGCACCCACCCGAGGTACGGCCTGCTCGGCCATGGTCAAAGCCGCGCGGAAGCCTCGCCGCCACCGCAGATGACGGAAGACCGAAGCCGGACAGCCGACGTCGGCCCGATCCGCTCGCACCCCGCCGACGCGTTCTGAATGGAATCCGTATGGCCAACACCCGCACCGAGCGGCGTGGCAGGCGAGGAGAAGCAGACCTTCTCCGGCCGCTACGCGCTGATGCTCGTCGCATTGCTGTGGACCGCTCAGCTGCAGCCGCTCGGCGACCTGCTCATCGGCAACGCCCAGGCCGCGATCCCCGTCCACTTCCACACCACCCAGATCGCCTGGCTCTCCCTGTCCAGCTCCCTGCGTCCGGTTCCCAGGCCTTGGAGGACACCCGCACCCGATACCTCGACCTCGACACGGCGGTCGGCCCGTGGGGCCAGCACTCCGGCCCGGTCGCGCAGTTCGATCGTCAGGAAGGCCAGTTCCGCGGTGGAGGCCACGAGTTCGCCGCGGTCGGCCCGGACGTCCAGGACCGGGTCCCCCACTTCCGTGCGCAGCACCGTGCGTGCCTGCTCCTTCTGCGAGGTGAAGGCGACGGCACGACATCGAAGCGGGCCTGGAACCGCTGGTCGCGTCCCGGCGGCCGGCGGCCGACGCTGTCGCCGTTGAGCAGGAGTTCGGCCTCGTCGGCGTCGCTGTAGACGTCCACGGTCACCGGTGTTCCCGGCTCGACGTTCCAGGACCAGCCGGCCAGGCTGTCCGTCCAGGCCCACTGGCTTCTCGACCGCATGGTCTCGCGCCCGTGGTGCTGGGGGCGTTGGACGGCGATGTACGGTTCGTGGCGCAGCCCGAAGACGGTCTCCCGGTAGTACGACTGCGGGCGCCGGTAGCCGGTGATGTCGAGGTCACCGCACCCCGCGGTCAGCCACGGGTAGGGCGCTTCGGTGCCGGTGGGGCCCTCGTCCGCGTAGCGCATGCGGCCGATGCCCACTTCGCCCAGGTAGTCCCAGCCGGTCCAGGTGGAGTCACCGAGTACCTGGGGGTTGGCCTCGATCAGTCGCCAGTTGTCGGCGATGTTCGGGAACGTCTCGGTTCCGATCACGATCCTGTCCGGGTGGAGGTCGCGGTCGATCTCGTAGCGTCCCTCCCCGTAGTTGAGTCCGGCGACATCGACCGACGACAGCGACTCCTCCAGCCGGGCCGCGACCATGGGTGACGGGCCACCTGGTTCATCAGATCGCCGGCGGCGTTGCCCCCGCCCGCCGCCCGGTCGGGGTCGTCCGGAGGAACTGCTCGGCGAGGCCGATGGCCGGTACCTCTCCACGGAGGTCGTCGGCGGGTTCACCGGACGCATGCTCGCCGTCGAAGCGCTCTCGGGCCGGATCACCCTGCGGGAGTTCGGCTACCGGGACCGGTCGGCATCCGCGTCGAACGACTGAGCGCTCCGCCGGCTGTGCCGACAGCGGCTCCGCACCCCCTTGAGGACGCCGCCGAACCTCGGCCGACTTCACCGAGTCCGATCAACGGTCGTCGCGGCCCTCGGTGAGCGCACCGGCTGGGTCGGCGTCAACACCGCGGGCGAGGGCCAGTCCACGGCATCGCCCGCCCTGCCCGGCGACCAGGAAGAACTGTACGAGACCCACGACATCGGCCTCGCTTCCCTGGCCGCCTCCGGGTCCACACTGCCGGAAGCCGTACTGGAGCGCGTCCCGCAGGCGGACGGGGTGCTGCTCGGCCCCGTCTCGCACTACGACTACCCGCCGCGCGCCGAGGGCGGCATCAACCCCTCGGCCGAACTGCGCACCGTCTTCCAGCTCTA